>NZ_JAQMUH010000119.1:0-8486 GCF_028331025.1 Anabaenopsis arnoldii
GTTACTACTAGGATAACCTTTATTTAACTTTTTGTCTATTTCTTCGTCTAAGTTATCATATTGGTCTTTACTTTCCCAGTAACCCCAATCTAATCGCAAGGCATCTTTAACGGTGCCATCGGGGTAAACTAGTTTACCATTGGGTAATTTAAAGTCCAATTCGGGAATTAGTAAAAAGTCTCTGGGTTGGCAATATTCATTTAAGAGGTTTTGAAAAGCCACGCGAATAGAAGTTTCTTTACGGGAACCGCCAAACTGGATAATTTTGGCTACTTCTGCTTGGTACTGGCTAATCAAAAGTCTGGACATGGGAAACTAGGGGATTACAAGGGTAGAAATTTCAATATAGGCGATCGCTGTTAGTAATTTAGCAGACAGTTTATTAAAATTTATACAAGTGTAAATAACTTTAAGTTAGAATAACTGTCAGGTTGTCATCTATCTTAGGGTAGAGATAAAACGGCCTCATAAGTATGGAGATAGAAGGGCGATCGCCCTACGTAGGTGTTTTTATCAGGTTTGACCCCACCCCCAACCCCTCCCATTACACTATTCATTACTCACATCTTTCTTAACAATCTTGAAACATTTATGTGGCAATGGTTTCAACGCTTGAAACTTTCCCTAATCTTGACAAAATGTACCTTATTCTTCTTGATAAAACCCTTATTTTATTGAGAATCATCAACGGAGGATTAAGGTTTGGGGGTTTGCGAGCGATCGCTCTCACGAATGTTAAGAAAGATCCGGTTAATGGATAGCCTTGTAAGGGGAGGGGACTGGATTTTATTGTTTTTTGTCTGTTCCCCAATCCTTCCGGTGTTCCCTAAAATAAAAATTACCTGTTGAAAACTTATCAAACATCCACTAAGAGCTTGATTTGGGTCTTGCGAGTATATCCCTAACATAAGTTAAAAAAGCTAGAGAGTTAAACTCTACCTTACCGCGACTATATTTTAATAAAGCTAGTTGACCAATAGACTCATCTCCGATCAGGTTTTGATAAGGGTCTAACTTGATTTGAAGTTTACCCGATTTTTCGTGCTTTTGATAACGGGAGAAATGAAACAAAGTCAAGCATTGCAAAATCTCCCTTTTTAAGTGACTGTCCTGATAAATTAGTCCGGTTCTAATATCCTTGTCATCCAGTACACCCTGATAAATATTCAGCAAAGTTGCGTAAGACATCACACCATTATAGTTGGTATCTTTACCAACTGCGATACCGTTAAACAAGTTGAAAAATACAATTGACTTCTTGCTAGTATCTTCTACTAACTGTGTCAGTTCTACAGTATCTTGAATATATAATGATGTGGACTTGATTTTGTTTTCAACTTTGACCGCGTAGTATTTATCAAAGAACATCGGATAAATTTTAATATCATTCCTTTCTCTCGTCAAAGCCCTAATGACATTTTCCGACATAAAAAATAGTTCCTCGCTTTTAGTTTGAGTGATGTGTAATGTGCTGCTGTAAGGAACTTTTGCTATGTAAATAAAATGTCTGTAGCCTTTTTTATAGAGTTTATCTACATTCTCAACTATCACGCTAGGATATGAAAACATATCTTCATGATTATCATAGTTTTCGGAAAATGTTTTCAATAATCTTAATGTCACAGTTTGCGGTTGAATTCGGAAATCAATAATTTCCCCCATCAGGTTAGATTTTTTTGCTTCCATTCCCCATCTACTATCACTACCGCGACTAGAAACTATAATCATTGCTAGTTTATCTAGTTCCCGAAATTGAAATTCCTCTCCAGGGGGGAAAGTGAACTTTTTCGGTAATACAGAATATAAAGCGCTTAAAGTATTAGGAATTTTAAATTTACCCTTGGTCGAGAAATCACTAATATCTATTCCCTGGGAATTACTCCGATATTGTTCATTAAATAAATGGGATAATACACCGGTCAAGGAAACTATAAATTTTTCTATGGGTGCATCATCTTTCTTGTTGTTGAGGTGTATCCTTAAAATGGGAATAAATAACTTTGATTTTTTTTCTAATAAGACATACAAGCAGATGTAAGCTAGTAAGCTGTAGGTAATTTTGTAAATAAATTCTTGATGGGACTCTAGTTTCTGGGTTTCAAGTTTACCCGGTTCTAGTTTTTTAGGATCTGGACGATAGGGAAATATTACCAACTTACGGTTTGATAGGTTTTTTGTAACAAATTCATAGCAGCTGTTAGCTGGTACAAATACTACCGGTAAAACACCAATACCCTGACCTGTTATATTTATGTCATATTCCATCTGAAAAGTTTCTCTGTCATCAGTCTCAAAAAAGTAGATTTCACTGATAGTCATTTTGGCTGGGAGACTGACGAGAAAACTGTTATCTGTGGTTGCTTCCCCCAAATTGATATATTTAAGACAGTCTTTAGGATTCTCCCGTAACAAAGATTTAAAAAATGTATCTCTATCAACAATAGTGTTAATATCTGCTTCTAAAATACTATTCTTGACAGAAATATGTAGGGGATATTCTCTGGTAGGGAAGGAAGTTTTCCGCTTGATCAGCTTTGTTAAAACTCCCTTGAGAGTTTTGATTTTTTCTCTAACTTCCAACTTGTCAAACCCATTAATAATGCTTCTAAATAGTCGTTTTTTAGCTTCTTCATCACTACCTTGCAATATTGGTAATACAGATTGTTCCCATTTAGTAATGGGGTTATATTCTAAATCATTCTGGGGATTATTAGGATCTTGACGAGATGCAAATAAAAAGTAATATAAAAATGCTATCTTTAATACCTTATATACAAATGACGTTTTTCTAGATTCATCTTGGATTTGTTCTTGATGTTCTTGACTATCTGGGTGTAAAATGTCAAGATTACGCTCAAAAACTGTTTTACCCCCATAGGCTTGGACTTTACCATCAAATTTCAACTTTAACCCAAAAATAAATTCTACTTTCTCGCGGTTTTCCTGTTCTGTTTCTCCTAGGTAACCCTCAATCAAGGGGATAATGGGAAGCATATCAAATGCTTCACCCCGAGAAAACATATTTTGGTAATTAACCTCTACTCCCTGATAGTTAACTATATATTCGCCGTCTGCTTTGTTGGTATTATTAATATAGTCATCTAATAATTTTAATCTTCTGATTAAGTCCTGTAAATATATTTTACCTTGCAAGTTGTTCTCGCTAGCATTGTCATCGATATTTTCATAGAGAAATTCTAAATATTTGATTTTGGCTAATTTCTTTAATTTACCTAATGTTTGCTGGTTCACCAGATTTTCTAAGCGGTGAATATCTGATTGATCATTTTTCTCTAAGTTCTCTAAAATATATTCTAGGTCATCCCTTTCCTCCGATGTAGGCTCAAGTTTAACATCTATAAAGTTATTAATTCCCTCTAATAAGTGGGCGGTAAAATTACTGGGTTTGTCCACTGAGATTTTAACTTTATGCGCTTTGAGTAGTTGTGCGTGTTGTCCGTCGTTATTTCTAACTGTTAATCGCTGTTGTTGTAATTGGTTAGATGGTGGGAAATTATAGGCGAGGTCAAATTTAGTTGGTTGTTGGCGAAATGTCTGCAAATCTGCAATCAGTTGTGTGACAAATGTCAATCTATCTAAAGATAGATTTTTGCTCAAGTAGGATGTTAAATTGGATCTAACTAATTCAGTGATGTTACTTATTTGCTCTGAAAATCTATCTTGAGAACCAGGGCTAAAATTGAGAGTAGCAGCACGTACTCCCTTAGCATTTCCTAAAGGACTATTCACTTGTGAAGTGGCGATTTCAGCGGCTATTTGATTAATATCCACCACTAACCATTGATGATTGTTATCGGTTCTGAATATTTGGTTTTTCTCTAAGCTTTGGCAGATTTTCGTTAGTAAGTCAGTATAATCGACATTTGCTAAATCAGGATTGATTGTAATTTTATTCACGTAAAGACCTCAGTATGTAAATATCTGCAATTGATATCTATGGATATATAGTCATCCTATTTGACTTGAGAAATTATCAGTGAGGAAAGGGAACAGGGAACAGGGAACAGGGAACAGAAATTGTTCATGAATCATTTAGGATTGCTATAGCAGGGGGCAGGGGGAAGCCTTGAAACGCTTGAATTTCAATGGTTTTATCTTCTGTTTATGTCCTAACCTCCTTGGCGGTTGCTATAATAGGCACAATTATAATTATACCCCATAGTTGCCAGTGAAACAGTAGAAACTTAACCAAAAACAGCCATAAAAAAAGTCCAGTAATCAGGACTAAAAAAAATAAGATGAAGATTGGGGAGTGTTAATTCCTGAGAGTAATTCACAGCACAGGAAGAAAATTAAACCCAGGCGGCAATTTTCCCTAATAGGCCTTGAAATAGGCGCAAACCATCAGTATATCCCAGGGAAGTATCTGATGCTCTTTCTGGGTGAGGCATCATGCCTAAAACATTGCCTTGTCGATTGCAAATCCCGGCGATATTATTGAGTGAGCCGTTGGGATTGTCTCCTGCATAGCGAAAAACCACTTGACTATGATCTTCAAGGGCTGCTAAAGTAGACTTATCAGCATAAAATCGCCCTTCGCCGTGGGCAATAGGCAGAGTGATAGTTTCATTGGTAGTGTAGGCTTGAGTCCAAGGAATATCGTTACGCTCAACGGTCAGGGGAGCGCGATCGCAGATAAAATGTAAGTCTTGATTTTTCGTCAAAGCACCGGGTAACAGACCAGCTTCAGTTAATACCTGGAAACCGTTACAGATACCGAGAACAAATTTACCTGCTTGGGCGTGGTTAATTACCTGCTGCATCACAGGGGAGAAGCGGGCGATGGCACCACAACGCAGATAATCACCGTAACTAAAGCCACCGGGGATGATAACTACATCCAAATCAGTGATATCAGTTTCTTGATGCCAAACCATGCGAGTAGGCAGCCCCAGCAAATCTCTGGTAACATAAGCAACATCGCGATCGCAATTAGAACCCGGAAAAACCAAAACCCCAAATTTCATGATTTAGTGATTAATTCCTCTTAATTAGTCTTAATTAGTGTAGTGGGAGTGAGAAATGGGGACAGAGAAATTAATATGCTTCCCTGTTTCCCCATCCTGGATGCTAAATAACTCCTGTTTGTGTTTCCACCTCAATCAAATCAAAGCGATAATTTTCAATCACTGGATTTGCTAACATTTGGTCACAGATACGTTCAAGGTCTCGACGGGCCTTGATCTCCTCAGTAGAAGTGATGGTGAGTTCAATGTACTTCCCAATCCGCACCTGTTCCACGTTGTCGTATCCCAGTTGCTTCAGACCAGATTGTACGGCCACACCAGCAGGGTCTAACACTGAAGGGCGAAGGGTCACGAAAATTTTGGCTAGATACTTCCTTTGCACAGGCTTTTTGCTAAATGCTGCGATCGCTATACTATAACTTTCTGTCCCAACTGAGTCAAAATAAAATCAACAAGCAGTTACAGTTAAGGAATAACCTTGCCAATTTAACAGCTGTCACTACAGTAGTAAATTTAAATAATTGTCTATGAGAGCCATACGCACCCGCAGTCAAGAGCGGATTCTCAGCCTACTCAAGAGCATCCAACAAGGAATTTCTGCCCAAGATATTTACGTAGAATTACGTAATCGCAACCAAACCATGGGTTTAGCAACAGTTTACCGCGCACTGGAAGCCTTAAAACTAGAAGGGATGGTACAGGTGAGGAATTTAGCCAACGGTGAAGCCCTGTATAACCTAGCCCAACAAGACAAACACCACCTGACCTGTTTGCAGTGTGGCCTATCAATTCCCATTAATCAATGTCCTGTTCATCCCTTAGAAGACCAGTTAGAATCCCAGCATAAATTTAAAGTCTTTTACCACACACTAGAATTTTTTGGTTTGTGTAGTCAATGCCAAATGAATCAAGCTAACGTTGCTCATTCTTGAGACCACCAAAAGAAGGATGACTAGCATCAGCAACAATAGAACGCATCCCCTCCAAAGTAGCAGGGATAGTGCGGGGGTCCATAAACATCACCTTACTACTGTCGCTGCTACCAATCCTCGTCCCCATGTCCAAATAACTTTGAGCTAGTAAAAACTGTAAAGCTTCTTGTGCTCCTGGTTGACCATTGAGAGCATTAGTGATTACTTGGAGAGCTTCAGCGGTTGCTTGGGCTTTGAGGACTTGTTGCTGACGTTCAGCTTCAGCTTGTAAGATAATAGATTTTTGTTGCGCTTCCGCTTGGAGAATCGTAGATTTTTGACGAGCTTCAGCGTCTAAAATTTGCGCCTCAGCCTTCCCCCTAGCGGTATTCACCGCGGATTCCCGTTCCCCCTCGGAAGTGAGAATTGCTGCCCGTCGCCGCCGTTCGGCGGCCATTTGGAGCTCCATTGATTCTCGCACCGTCTGGGAGGGAACAATATCGCGCAATTCTACCCGGGTAATCTTCACACCCCAAGGGTCAGTAGCAATATCCAACTCACGCAATAATATTTCATTAATTTGAGACCGGGCGGTAAAAGTTTTATCTAACTCCAGTTGTCCCATTTCCGAGCGAATTTGAGTTAGTACTAAATTTGTCATGGCTGCTTGCAGGTTTTCCACCTTATACCATGCCTTTTCCATGTCTACAATCTGCCAGTAAACCACCGCATCCACTTCAATCCCCACATTGTCGCGGGTAATACATTTTTGGGGAGGAATATCTAAAACTTTTTCGCGGATAGTTTGTTGATAAACGATTTTATCCAAAAAAGGCATCACAAAATTCAGCCCTGGGCCAAGCTTTTTATTATAGCTCCCTAATCGTTCTACTAATACCTCATTACCCTGATTCACGACTCTTACAGATCCTGCAACTGCAGAACCACCAAGAGCCAGAAATACTAGCAAGAAAAATTCATTCATATTTTACATTCTCCTAACTTCTCATGCCATGTCTGTGTGAACAACTGTACAAGCGCCCACTTAACGCAATAGGTAATCAGGCATTACAATCAAAGTAGTGCCTTCTCTTCTGACTACATAAACTCTTTGATGGGGTGCTATGTACAGTTGCTCGTCGTCACATTGTGCGCGCCAAGAATTCCCCTCATACAGCACCCGTCCGGTTTCCCCAGGGGGAATTTCCGTTAAGGTTTGAGCTACAACTGTATCCACTATTTTTGATTTGCGTCCTCGCGGTTGCAAAAAGCGACGAGAAAGCACAATCAAAACTGTGGACAGTAATAACCAAGCTGCAACTTGCAACCCTAAACTACCCACACCCGCTAGAGACAGTAGCGCCACCATTAAGGCACTAATTCCCATCATGAATTCCACAAAAGCCGATGGTAAGAACAGTTCCATTAAACACAGAACAGCTCCCGCCAACAGCCAGATTAAGGTATAACTTGGCATAGGCATAGCACCATTCTAGACTCTAGATTCACCTAAATTCATTGCTTGGATCAAATCCACTTACACTTTAACCGTATCCTTAACCCACTAAATCTTAATTAATATTGATTAATTTTATTAGGTGTGTCCTCCAAAATTAGGGAATAGGTTTTTCCAGTCTGCTGCTGGGCTTGGTTCCCCCACTATCGGTAACAACATACCCCGCTAGTTAAAGATATATTTTCAGTTGAGAAAACTAGTAACTATTTATTGTAGAATAACATTTGTATTTAAAGCGCACAGCAACAGTAAAACGGATTTTTAATGATCTGAATGTCCCTCACTAATGACTATTAAAGCCTGCATGGGCAGGCTTTGTTTGTATATTAGTGAATATTACAAACAGTTTTTTTTAGCAGTTTCAGTAAGGAGTGACTGTGGAGATGCTTATGGAACAGCAAAAACCAAGTGGAGATGTGGTGATCAAAGTAGGCGATCGCATCCGTGTTAAAGAGTCAGTAGTAGTTTATCATCATCCTGAACATCGGGGTGAGGCTTTTGATCTCAAAGATACAGAAGGCGAAGTCGTGAATATTGCTACTGAATGGAAAGGTAGACCTGTCAGCGCTAACTTACCGATTCTAGTGCAGTTTAGTAAAAAATTTAAAGCTCACCTGCGTGAAAATGAGTTAGAAGTCATGTAAATTACTCACGAGCGGCGAAACCACTGAAAAATATTCAATTCGCCGCGCATTTTCTCTAACTCTTGACGATGCTGTGCTGCTGTTTGGTAATACCAAGCGCAATAACTCTCAAACTCTGAGCGGGTCTCAACTTCTGCGTAGAATTGGTAAGTTGTGTGATAGTGCGAAAAGTCCGCATCAACTTCACACTGAGGCGATGGCACAATATAAGGTAAATTTTCAGACATCATGATAATAGCACCAACTCCCTAAACATTCTAACTGGTTACAACCAACCACGCCAGCCATAGAGTTTGTGAAATTATAGACAAATCTACAAAGTCACTTTACCAGGGGTAAACCTGATTGGAGTTACTCCTAACCCCTCTATCCCGTCTGCAAAAGCGTTCAGGACTGCTTTTCTTAATATGTTGTACGCCCCATTTAA
>NZ_JAQMUH010000120.1:0-3859 GCF_028331025.1 Anabaenopsis arnoldii
ACACCCAAATTTTAGCCGGGTTAAAATTTAAGAAGGATTTAATTAGAAGACTATTTCGGGAGGGTATGATGCGGGAGTCAGTAATTTACCAAGAAATTCTCGAAGAAGGAGAACAAATAGGCGAACAGCGAGGGGAACTGCGAGGGAAACAGCAAGGGGAACTGCGAGAACGACGTTTACTTGTACGTCAACTTACACGCAAGGTGGGAGAATTACCCCCAGATATAGGCGCACAATTGGCAAATTTATCATTGGAAGAATTAGAAAATCTCGGTGAGGCTTTATTAGACTTTACCAGTTTGTTAGATTTGCAGTCCTGGTTAGGTAATAAGTAGAAAATAAACCCCAGAATACCTGGTATTTTGGGGTTTTATCATTTATGTATTCTCACGGTTAATCAAATGGCCATCTATTACCCATGTCCTTTGATAATCGGACATTTGGCATACTCACCGACCTAGAAGGTTGGTGATTTTTGAGGGTTCACTGCAACTTGCTACCGAAGTAGGGTTACAGTCGCTCCTCGCCGATTTAAAGTCGTGCCGATGCCTTATGCCGACTATTTTACATTCTACTGTACTGCACGCTAAATAGCAAGAGCTATGACAGACGAAAGCCGTCCTTCTACGATGTTACTCTGTATCCCACTCCTTTGGTCACGGTTCTCAAAACCGAATTAACGTGAGTTCGATGGAACTAAAAAAATGGTACGGGGTAGAGCAGGCAAATCTTTTAGGTAGATGTCAAATGGACTACGGTAACAATTTAGCATTTTTATGTGTTTTTTTTGACATTAATTTAATTAATCGTAATGATCGGTTTTCTGATGCCCAGTGAAGCAAATTCATGTATAGCTAGCTTTTTGCCCTTTCCTATCCGTCCAACTCACGTTATGAATTAAGTTATACATTAAGTTTTATAACGTATAGTAATTAGCTCCTAATTTGGTGATATTTTCCAAAATATACAAACTTCTTGGGTAAAACCATGAATAATCAGTCTTTTAATTCCGAATTCCCGCACAGTGCCGATGTTTTCCCTGTTTATGACGTTATTGGTGCTGATTATTCGCCACAGCAGGATAATTTCCCAGGGCAACTCAGCCCCATGGGGTCAGAATTGCAGTGGATGGATGAAGTTAAGTTAGTAGAAACTAGTGATTTTCAGTTCCCCGCCTGGGATGCTTTTCCGTCTCAAGAGTATGGCAGAGATTTACTCACAGGATTGGTGCCTCAAGAGGGTGTGGGCGGGGATAGTTTGACTGGGTTGCCCAAAACAGAGATTATCTTTGTGGATCAGGCAGTGCCGGATTATCAAAGTTTCTTGACTGGATTAGGTCATCATGTAGAAACTGTTGTCCTTGACGGTTCCCAAGATGGTATCTCCCAAATTAGTGCGGTTTTGGCTCAACGTCAAGGCATTGAGGCGGTTCATGTTGTTTCCCATGGTGCTGAGGGTTCCATCACTCTGGGTAATACTGTCTTAACACAGGCTACTTTGGCACAGTATCAGTCTCAGTTGCAGGATTGGAGTCTCTCCTTAACACCAACAGCAGATATACTGCTTTATGGGTGTGATGTGGCTGCGGGGATTGGCATTGAGTTAGTGGCGGAGTTAGCTCACTTGACGGGGGCTGATGTTGCGGCTTCTGATGATTTCACTGGTAATGCCCTGTTGGGTGGTGATTGGCATCTGGAAGTACAGACAGGAGCCATAGAGTCTAGTTTGCCCTGGCAGGAGAGTATTAATGATTATCAGTATTTATTACCAGTGAACATTAACGATGCGAGGTTTAATAGTCCTGGTGAAATTATTAGTGCTACTGATGATGGTGCAATAAGTTTTGCAGCAGTTACAGGAAATTTAACTTTTTCATTTGCAGATAACGTATATCTCGGAAATGAAGGAAATATAATTGTTACGAAGGGACAACAAACCCTTAATATTAGCCTCAGTAACTTGGACACACTAATAGGAAATGGGGATTCTTCAATAAATTTTCAAAGTGCTCTAATTGGTGGGGATCAGACTATTTCTATTAATCAGGATAACAATGTTCAAGTTCAATTTAGACTTGGTAAACACCATGAACTCAGGTTTCAAGGATTTAATGAGTTTACTGCTAAATTTGGACAAAATAACGGCTTAACAATTAATGGTAATGGTAATGCTAACATTACTGGACAGAATAAAGTTAAAATTGACTCTGGTAATCAGACAATTACCTTTAATAATATTAAGAACCTCACTGGTAGCAATGGCGATGATACATTCATTTTTTCACAAACAGGAAAGTTAAATGGTGTTTTAAATGGTGGTCAGGGTAACAATACAATTCAATATGATGGAAATCAGCCACAAACTATTACTTTTAGAGGTGATAAACAAGGGACTGCTAGTAACCTAGTGGGTAACGGCGTGGGTAACGGCTTTCAGAATATCAGCAACATAACTGGGGGAAGTGAAGTTGAGACTATAACTTTTGCAGAAAATCCAGATGCTGCGTATAATCCTAACACTGGATATACTTTTCAAGGTAATGGTGGTGATGACATTCTAAATGGTCGTGATGGCAATGACACTTTAATTGGTGGTATTGGTAATGACACTCTAAATGGTGGTGCTGACAATGACACTTTAATTGGTGGTATTGGTAATGACACTCTAAATGGTGGTGCTGACAATGACACTCTAAATGGTGGTGCTGAAAATGACACATATATTTTTAACAATAATTGGGGTCAAGATACGGTTGTAGAAGAACCTAATCAAGGCCAGGATACCCTGGACTTTACGGGAGTAAATCAAAATTTAAATTTTGATATCAATAATAATAATATCTTAGATTTTACAGTTACATCTGGTAACAATCAAGTAAACGGTCAAGAAGTAAACGGTCAAAATCGACCTGTTACTAATGTTGAAATAATAAGAGGTGGACAAGGTACTAATACGTATACTATACGTAATATTCTAAGTAATAGTAATGGAAATGCCATTACGCCTACGCTGACGATACAAAATCCAGAACTCCAAAATAGAGAACAAAATCAACAATCAATACTTGATTTAAGGAATTTTAATAGCCAGATAAAGATTACTATTGAGAGTGCGCGCGAGAATCCGAATAGCAATAAGAATGAGGTCACACTTTCACTTGGGAATAGAACAATAACTGCTGAGAACATTACCAAAATTATTGGCGGGACAGGAACAAATGATTATTTCTTCCAAACAACAGATAATAATCAATATTTACCTGTAATTATTGAAAATCCTCCAAATCTACAAAATCCTACAAACAATTTTTATTATGAAGAATATCGAACGAGTGTTCAGGTTAATTTAGGAGACCAGCCAGCACCCATAATATCCTCAGTCAAAACAGAACCCTTACTATCTGAAAGTCCGTATTTTATTCTTGATGTCTCACTACCAGATGGCGTAGACCAATTTACTTTAAAATCCAAAGACCAAGTAGAGTTTAGACATGGTCAAATAATGGATGGATATAAAGCAAGAATAGCCGGAGCATTCGGAATAAGCGGTAATTTGAGCGAGATAAAGACCAGTGGCACCGGACCATGGAGGATCACGATTCCCCATGACGCCCTGGCTAATAAATTCATACCTGACTATGAATTGGAATTTCTAAGTACCATCAATATAACAACTCCACCTGATAACGAATCCCAAACAGTATCCCATAACGGGACTGCCGGTAAGTTTAAATTAACCTATAGGAACAATAATGGATCAACCTCTGACACCGCAGAGATAGACTACAATGTTGATCAATCATCTTTACAAGCAGAACTGAGAAAGATTAACGGATTGGAGGGAGTAGAAGTAGAGAAAC
>NZ_JAQMUH010000121.1:0-25351 GCF_028331025.1 Anabaenopsis arnoldii
CTTTGAATTAGTATATCTTTGGCTTGATTGATTAAATCTACCGTGATGGGAATATTCACATCTTCTGCTAGGTATTCTGTAACTTGACGGGCGATCGCATTGACTAACCAAGGTTGACCTTGAGTTAAATAGTAGGCGTGGTTAATAGCTTGGGGGGTAAAGATTTGCCCAGTGGCTTGGGTGTGTTGTTCGTATAAGCTTTTAACATCTTCTAAGGTGAAATTACTTAAGGTTAAAGATTCTACTTTGATATTAAAGGGGCTAGAGGTATTTAACCTATCACTACCACCAGAGGCTACCTTATAATCACGTACATCCCGCATCCCAATCAAGGCTACACATTGGGGGAAACCTTGGGGACGACGGGGGAAACCATCCCTTAATTGCCTTAAGACAGTAATTAAAGTTTGATTTTGCAAAGAGTCAATTTCATCAATAAACACCACCAGGGGGCGCACAGAAGCCTCCGCCCAGGATTTGAGGAAAGAGCCGATACGTTGAGGTGGATTACCATTAGTTAAAAAAGGTGGTTGTAATTCTGTTGGTAGCCAAAAGTCAATAGCATCTTGCCAAGCACCTAAAATTGCCTGTTCTGCTATTTCTGGCTGATCGGGAAAGGGTGAACCTACTTCTGCGGATACCATGACGGCGGTATATTTACCACTGGCTGTTAATTCCTGTGCTAAGGTGAGCATGGCAGTGGTTTTACCGGTTTGTCTGGGTGCATGGATAACAAAGTAATTCTGTTGCTCAATCAGGCGTTTTAATTGGGGTAACCGTTCACTGGTGGGTAGGGTATAGTGGATATCTGGCTTACAGGGGCCTGCGGTGTTAAACCATTTAGTCATAAAAGTTTAGGTATAGGTTGATTTGATTATAACTGTGATCACGGTTGACTGTTGACTGACAAAACGCCAGTGCGATCGCTTTTATTCGTTACTCATATCCCCGAGTTCTCACCATCAATTTTTATAGAAGTGGGGGATCTTATCCAGGTGCTGCTTTATCCCCTGGGCGATCGCATCAAGTCAAGATAATCAGATACATGAGCTTGGGTGTTACAGGTCACTAAATTCTACTATTCGTAGGAGGTGTATTACAGCGCAACTGCTGGCGACCATTGACAATAATACCTAACATCTCCTGCAAATCCTTCTCCATATTTTCCAGGACAGTATCAGCGTATTCATCCGCGCCACTTTCGATTTCTTGAGCTTGAGCTATAGCAGTTCGTCGCAACTGCTCCAACTCCTCCTCACAACTGCGGCGCTTTTGGTCAATTTCCGCCAGAGTAGCTTGCATCATCGCCTCGCATTCCTGCTCAACTTGTCTGCGCAACTCCTGGGCTTTTTGTTCGGCTTCCCTGAGGATATCACTTTCAGCTAAAATTTGCCCTCGTTTAGCTTGAGCCGCTTCTATAATTTTTCGTCCATACTCTTGAGCTTCCAGCAGAACCTCTTCCTTTTGTTGCAGCACAAAAGTAGCTTCCTGAAAAATCCCTGGTAAAGACAGGCGAATAAAATCGATTTGCTCAATCAGCTTATCTTCATCAACTATAGTGCGTCCCGTGAAAGGAATACAAAAACCATAGAGAATTAAATCCTCTAAACGATTAAGTTCCTCGATAATATTGACGCTTTCCGTTCCGTTAATATACTCCTCCGGGGGGGGATAACTACCGTTGTCATTCAATTGGTCGTGGGATAGATGTGATTGTAGCATTTATATATATCCAGGGCAATTTCTTGGGGAACAAGATGATCAACAGATCCGCCAAACCTTGCAATCTCTTTTACCACACTACTACTCAAAAAACTATACTCATTAGATGTTGCCAGAAAAACTGTTTCTATTTGAGTGGAAATAGTTTTATTAGTATGAGCCATTTGCAGCTCCACTTCAAAGTCGGAAATTGCCCGTAAGCCTCGTAGTAAAACCTGTGCGTGTCTTTGTTGGGCATACTTAACAGTCAAACCGTCAAAACCATCCACTTCCACATTAGTCAGATGTTGAGTAGTGCGCCGAATTTGATTTAATCTTTCCTCTACTGTAAACAATGGTACTTTATTCGGATTCCGTAGTACAGCAACAATCACCAGGTCAAACAGCCGACTACCACGCTGAATGATATCAAGGTGACCTAAAGTGATGGGATCAAAGCTGCCAGGATAAATAGCAATCACAAAGTTTTCAATATACCAAAGCTACTCTATTCACACTCCCCGCTCTAAAGATACGGAGATTCTTGATTCAACGAGTCCACTTAGACTAAATCCCTTTGGGTTTTGAATCTTAGTAGCATACAGTGATTTTACTATAATTCTGCCACAAAGCGAAAAGATGACAGGAAATCTTGAGCAACTGTGAAGGTTTGTAATTATTAGTTAAGACAACAGTAACTAGCTACTAACCCACTTTTGAGTTTATGCGATCGCCCCAAAGCTGACTAATTAGGGCGATCGCCCTCACAGGTACTAATTCTGGGAGTTAGGCTTTCTTTTTTTGGAGCTTTTGTTACAATTAGTAAAATTCATATTTACAAAAAAGCTATTATGGCCTTATACGCTGAATTACACAGACACCTGGGCGGTTCGGTTGTTCCCCGTGTCTTATGGCGGTACTTTGAGCGCCATAGTCAAGATTCTATTGCTCAGTTTGCTGAATATGGGGAATTTGAAGAATTTTACACCCGTCCCCGGAACACCTTAGATGAATATCTAGAATTACACACCTTAGTAGAAAGTGTGCAAACAGTAGAAACCTTACCCTACTTTATCTATCGCCTACTGCGGGGGGCTTATATCTTTGAGAATTTAGCTTATTTAGAACTGCGCTATACCCCATATTTACGTACACCAGAACACCTCAGCCAAACCGCCAGAATTGATAAAATGGCGGAAATTGTGGAAGTGGTAGGAAAAGCCAGCCATTTACCAGAGTATCCCATTGTCACTAGCCAAATCCTCTGTATGCACACCCGCTTACCCTATGAGGTCAATCAGGCAATTGTTGACCTAGCAGTGCAAAATAAACAATATGTTTGTGCTATCGATGTCGCTGGGGGCGATCGCTACTATCATGAACGCATGGCAGAATGGGTAAGCTTATATGATTATGGGCGATCGCAGGGCTTAAACACCACCGGACACCTCTATGAAACTAGAGACGGTTGTCACCCCGAACTACTACCCTACCTCATGCGCATAGGTCACGGTATCCAAATTCCCCTATTATTTCCCGAACTATTAAAGGATATAGCTCAACGGGGACAGTGTTTAGAAGTATGTCCCACAACTTACCTCAAAACCGGCACATTAGAAGATATACGTCAACTCAAATTAGTTTTTGACCGTTGTTTTGCAGCGGGGGTAGATATCGCCATCTGTACCGATAACGCCGGGTTACATAATATGCGCTTACCCTTTGAGTATGAAAACTTGCTAACATATGATATAATCAACTTTAAGCAATTGCAAGCCTGTCAAAATGCAGCCTTCCGCCATGCTTTTGCTTGGCCTTACAATCACCCGCCCACATTGCTACTGGATAAAGTCTTAAAACCGCTAGCCAAGGTTTAAACTAACAGAGAAACGAGGAAATACGCAGAGACTTAGACAAATATCACAACAAAATCCCAATCAATCTTAAGCAGCTATCCCCTCTGTAGCGCCCCCTACGGTTCTCCAAGCTGACAAACCGCCATGAATATGAATCACATTAGTAAACCCAGCTGCACGCAATAATTGTACTGCATAGCCAGCCTGGGTATCTTCATTGCCATAGATATAAATATGGCGCTCCTTGTGCAGTGTAGATGTAGCTCGTTCTACCAGATCGTTTAAGGGAATGGCGATCGCACCGGTGATGCGACTTTGATTGTAACTGTGGCGATCGCGCACATCTATGATGGTAAACCCTGGTTGTCCCCATTGCAAACGAAACTTCAGATCATGAACCTCACTCGTTAAGTCACTGTTCATAAGCATTTCTCGCTGTCTTGTCTCACCAGCAATCTATCAGGAATATTGAGAAAACCTGAGTTTCTTTACAAAGAATCAAAAATTCTGTAGAAATGTCCATAAAAATGCCTACTCTATACAGTGGTCGCCTCTTGCCCTAAACTGTAACTCATGGCATCTACTATTCAAACCCTATCCACAGAAATTGTATCTCTGATTACCGCCGGAGAGGTGATCGACTCCCTGGCCGCCGTAGTGCGGGAATTAGTCGAAAATTCCCTAGACGCAGGGGCAACAAGGATTATAATTTCCCTATGGCCACAACAGTGGCGGGTACAGGTGGCAGATAACGGTTGCGGAATGGACGCAGATAATTTGCAACAAGCCGCCCTAGCACACAGTACCAGTAAAATTCGCTCTGCTGACGATTTATGGAAAATCAACAGTTTAGGGTTTAGGGGTGAAGCCTTACACAGTTTAACCACCCTAGCAGATTTAGAAATTCTCAGCCGTCCACCGGGAGCAAATGTCGGCTGGCGGGTTGTTTATGGTCATGGTGGCCAACCTGTGGAATTTGCCGCCACGGCCATCGCCCCTGGTACAGTAGTCACAGTGTCTGACCTGTTCGGTAATTGTACCCTGCGCCGCCAGGGTTTACCCACATCCGCCCAGCAAACCAGAGGGGTACAACTAGCAATTCAACAAATCGCCCTGTGTCATCCCCGTGTGACTTGGCAAGTTTGGCAAAATGACCGCCAATGGTTTACTATTTCTGCGGCCGCCACTACGGGACAACTATTACCGCAAATTGTCCCCCAGCTGCAATATAGTGACCTCCAAGAATTTAACCTACAATTACCCAGCCCCCCCAACTGTGCATTAGCTTTAGTGGTAGGTTTACCAGACAGATGTCACCGCCGTCGTCCTGATTGGGTGCGAGTGGGAATTAACGGGCGTATGGTCAAATCTCCAGAGTTAGAGCAAAGTATTTTATCCGCATTTCACAGGACATTACCACGCGATCGCTATCCTGTTTGTTTATTAAATCTTACTGTTCCCCCAGAGCAAGTTAACTGGAATCGTCACCCTGCTAAACATCAAATATACTTGCATGAAATGGGTTATTGGCAACAACAAATTACCCAGGGAATTAACCAAGCCCTGCGCATCAGTTCCGCCCAGATCCCAGAGTCTTTTCATCATACACGGGTCAGTCAATTAGTCAAAGCAGCGGAAAGTAAAGGGGGTTATAAAACTAACCCCCAAACTACCCATTTACACCATTATACACCAATACCTTTAAAAGCGATCGCCCAACTTAACAATACTTATATTGTGGTAGAACATCCCCAAGGTATGTGGTTAGTAGAACAACACATTGCCCATGAGCGAGTATTGTATGAGCAAATTTGCGATCGCTGGGAACTAGTTCCCATTGAACCCGCCATCATTATGTATCAACTTTCCCCCGCTCAAGTATCACAACTGCAAACCATTGGTTTAGATATAGACCCCTTTGGTGAACAACTTTGGGCAATTCGCAGCATACCCGCACTGTTACAACAGCGTCAAGACTGTGCAGAAGCAATTTTAGAATTAAGTTGGGGCGGTGACCTGAAAACAGCCCAAGTAGCGATCGCCTGTCGTACTGCGATTCGCAATGGTACACCCATGAGTTTAGAACAAATGCAAGCATTACTAGACCAATGGCAACAAACCCGTAACCCCCGCACCTGTCCCCACGGTCGCCCGATTTATTTATCTTTAGATGAACCTGCTTTAGCTCGGTTTTTCCGGCGTAGTTGGGTAATTGGCAAAAGTCACGGGATTTAAGAGATTTAAAAGGGATTTAACTATCTATCAACCTGCTTATTAATATCTTGGGTGGTTAATTCCCTCTTAGTTCCTCGCACCACCAGCTCACCATTCACAACCTCAATACTGTCTACACTCAACCCCACATCAGACATAGCTAAGTTGAGTTGCTGATTAATTTCTGACTTACTCAGCCCTGTTACCTTAGTAATATCTGCCAAAGACAGGCTTACACTTCCCAAACTTAATTGCGTATTATCACTTAAATATATCCGTCCATCTTGGACTATTGGACTACTAGTAACACCTATATACAAAGGGCGATCGCCCGCCATGGGTAATACCTGCTGCACCATCCGCCGCGCCCGATCTGGTAACTGGGATGGTTGAACTACCACCCCTCCTGTCACCTGATTTTCTTGAATACTGGCTTTAAGACCTTTTGTAGCCTGTAATACTTGCGATGTTTTGGGGTTTTTGGCTAGTTTTTGACTCATTAACACAGTTAATTCTGTTTCATTCAGGGGAATATCCACCCGGTTATTTTCCCCTTCCCATTGAGTCAGTTTCACTTCCAGCACATTCTGGTCATCCCGATTCAGATTAACCGACTCACCACTGCCGTGAGTATACCAGCTAGGCAGAGACGTGATTTGCTTCCACCCGTAGGCTATCCCTGTAACCACTATACCGTTGATGAGGAGAAATAGTAAAATCGAATTTTCTTTCTTATCCATAGTTTGGTTTCCTGATAAGTAAATTACTTATACATCCCCCAATCACCTTAACAGTCTATGCAAAGGTTTTGTTTACACAAAAGTACGGTTGTGAGGAAGAAAGTAATATTGTGTCCCAGTCCTGTAGCCTTGCTCAGGGGAGGGTGAGGATAGGTAAAACCCATAACCGCAAACAAACAATGAAGATATTCCCAGGGATCTGCTGGTAGCAGCACTGGGGCGATCGCAACTATTACCAGATAGTATACACTTATTTTTATCAGTATAAGGCCATAAATGTGGGAGTAGTATATATAGGCGATCGCGCTGCGGGTAAAACACATTTAGCTTTGGAGTTATCTAACCCCAAAACTGAATATGTCAAAGTCACCAGTCAGGACTATCAAACTTTGCAAGGGATGTTAATGGATGAACAAGGAGGAACCAGACCCACAGACCTACAGAAATCCATATACAACCGCCCCTTAGATGTCGAAGTCAGATTACCTACCGGTAATAAATCAGTAGCAGTAGACTGGATAGATACGCCTGGAGAGGTATGGCGAAAAAGCTGGCAATGTGATAATCAAATGGAATGGCAGAGAATTTTAGACACAATCAGTGAAAGTGAGGGAATTTTCCTGATTCTGCCACCACATCGGGGGATGACCTTCAACATGGGGGTAAATGCAGATGAATTTATGACTCAAGAGCAGTGGTGTAACCGCTTTGACCGCTGGGTAGACTTTTTTCGCTATGAATGTCCTAAACTCAGACATTTAGTGATTTGCTTAAATAAGGCTGACCTGTTTTGTAATTTGCCACAAGAAGCTAAACAACTCAGCTATAGCCCCAATGGAACACAAATGAATTGGCAACAACGCCATATGCACGTTGTCCAGCGGTATTTCCGACCTATTCAAACCCAACTCCAGCAGATTAATCAAAGTTTAAACCGGGTATCAGTCCGTTGCTTTATTACCTCCATCCATAATCGGTCAGTCCTAGAACTACCGTGGATTTATATGGGTAGTTTTTTAGCTAAATCATAGTGAGGAAAGGGAACAGGGTTGACTGTTGACTGTTGACTGTTGACTGCTGACTGCTGACTGTTGACTGTTGACTGTTGACTGGTGACTGCTGACTGTTGACTGGTGACTGGTGACTGTTGAGTGTTGAGTGATGAGTGTTGAGTGTTGAGTGTTGAGTGTTGAATGTTGAGTGTTGAGTGTTGAGTGTTGACTGTTGACTGTTGACTGTTGACTGGTGATGGGTGATGGGGCGATCGCTATGAAGAGGGAACACCGAATAGGGAACAGAGAATAGAAATTGTTCATGAATCATTTAGAATTGCTATAGTTGGCAGATACTGATTTATCATTGTCTCCTCCTAGACCTGTTTTATCTATCGTATTATTTCTTGGTTTTGTTCACAAATTAAATACGAGTCCTATAGCACAAATATTAATATGGGAAACATTCGGGTAATTGGCCCTAGAGGGTCAGGGAAAACCACTTATTTAGCCGCCTTAGCTTACCAACCATTTAAGTTCAGCAAAGAATATCAAAACTTGAAAGTGCAAGCCGTCAATGACGACACCAGAAACTTAGCAGATAAAGCCGAAAATATCATTAGTCAAGGCGCATCCGTTGAGCCTACAAGTTCTCAAGTCAACACTATCTATGATTTACCTTCCTACTCCTTTAATATAGAAATTAAACGCCGGTTTCAGAAACAACAAGAACAGATAAATTTAGTCGCCAGGGACTACCCTGGAGAAATATTTGAGGATTTAGAGTTTGGCTCATCCAACCCTTTACATCAAGAATTTATTGAGGAATGTTTGACCGCCGATGTTAATGGTTGTTTAATCTTACTCACTCATTGGCAATCGGGAACCGATAGTTCTTACAGTCGCATCATACAACGGTTTCTGGAATTAATGGATAAACACGAACGGACTAGTAATTTACGGTTAGCAATAGCCATGAGTAAATGTGAACGGGGGGAATTATGGCCCGGTCGTCTTGACCCCCAAACCGATTTATTTAAGGTGCATTTACCCAGAACCACGCACATATTACAACAGAATATCCCCGCCCAGAATCTCGGCTTTTATGCCATATCTACCTTTGGGGTACTAGGACGCAAAGACCCCCGACCCAATCGCACCCTAGAATGGGGAACCGACGGTAAACTGGCTGTTTTAAGAGATGCTCAAAAATGGCGACCTTATAATCTAGTCGCTCCTCTCTATTGGTTAAGTACAGGGAGGAAATTAGGAAATGATGCGTAATTGGTTTGCTAAAGCTAACTCAGAACCCCAACAAAGTAACGCGGTGATTCGGGTGATAGGCGATCGCGGTTCGGGTAAAACCGGCTATATGGCATCATTAGCAAGATGGCCCAATGCAGACCCCAACAGTCCGGTACAAGTGGTCACCGCCATTGGGGAGTCTGGGGAAGAACTGATCAATCAAGCTCAGAACATTCTTGAACAGGGGTTAGAACTAGAAGCTACGGATTTAAAAGGTGATGCAACAGAGCTACTAGACTACACCCTAAGTATTACCCTCAAAAAGCAATTTTCCCGCCGTAACCCTCAAACTAGCAGTTCTAACCTAGTAACTCTCAACATCAGTTGTAAAGACTATTCGGGAGAGTTTTTTAGTGACCTGCTCCAGCGCAGCGGTGACCCCCTACTAGCACAGTATTTAGAGGACTGTTCCCAAGCTACAGGGATTATCTTTTTAGTGGATGGGAATAGCCGGGCTAAAGATAGTGAATACGCCAACGGCTTAGATAAATTTTTAACCTGCCTAGACCGCACAGATATCAACGCAACTACCCGCAGAATAGCCCTAGTTTTAAACAAGTGTGAACAGTCCGAACTCTGGGTAAACCGCCATAAACCAGGATTTTTAGCCCAAGCCCGGTTTCCCCAAACCTGCCGCAAATTGAAAACCTGGGAACAAATAGGAGGGGGTAAAGTAGATTACTTCACGGCTTCCGCTTTTGGGATGTTGGGGAGTAAATACCCCGAACCTAATGTACAAGTTTTAAAACGTGGTCGGGATGGGGTAACCGCAGTGATTAAAAATCCCAGACTGTGGCGACCCTTCGGTTTAGTGGCTCCCATTTATTGGTTGTGTACAGGTGACAGACATCAAGAGTTAGATAAAGGGTGAAATCATGATTCCAATTTACGAATTTAGCACCGGTATTAAGGCAGAAAGAACCCCTAACGGTGGTTGGGTATCCCTAGGATTTCTGGGTAAATATATCAACTGCACCCTAGAACCCATCCCCTACCCTGTAGAGCGTTCCATTGCTAACCAAGAATTTGCCCTCACCGAAGGAGCTTCTACAGACCAACCCGCCATCATTGGGCGAGTAGTGGGGACTGGGGAGGACTCCTGGGCGGTGATAGCTGTAGTTACACGAGCTAGGGATGAAAAACGGCGCAGTTTATCTGTATATCGTTATTTCTTGACTCCCGGAGCCAATAACCTGCGCTATCTCTTAGCTTGGTGGGAAAGTCAGGGAAGACCGACATTTAACCCCTTTGATGGTAAATATATAGGGACATATGCCTATTTTGACCCAGCCTCGGCTCTTTCATCTGACTATGACCCCACAGCCAACTATATAGAACTAGTACCTACAAAACCCACATTACTAGAACCATACCAGTATAACTTAACAACTATCCACACTCTGGCGATTAAGAAACATAATCTAGATCCCACCCAGCCTATTTCCTGGGCTTTTAATGTAGAAGCAGTGGAAAAACCCCGCAGCTTTCAGGTGATCCAACCCAGTTCCCCCACAGCCTATGAGACCTTAGAAAGAGAGATTAGTAAACCACCCCGGTCATTACCAGCAGTATTTATAGATGAAGCGGCGCTGAAGTCAGCCATTCGAGCTTTAATCAACAATTCCCAAGTCAAAGCCGATGCTGTGCAAGTTATTGTCAAGGAACTGAATAATAAACAGATTACCCCCCAATATTGGGAGGCTTTATTTGATGGTCAAGGCGCAAGTACCGCCATTACTCAAAGAAACTATAGCCCTCCCTTAGTCCGACTCATGACCCTGCGCGCCATAGTCATCCCTGAGACTTTACCAGAGTTTCTCAAGTGGTTAAATATCCAGTCGGGTAAACAACCCAGTGAGGCTGAAAGTATTTCTTTACAGTTTCAAGGTGCTATCCGTGGGTACTTTAAAGGTGTTAAAGACCAATTAACAGCGGGAATTAAATTACTCATTCCGCAGTTACTTAAAGAGAAAATTTCCCCAGAGTCCATACACTGGTTATTTATTAAAGATAGGGTATGGGATGTTTGTCTTAGTCAGTTTCTTCATGATGTACACTATGATTTACAATTAATTGATCAACAATCTAAGGTTTATACAAATACGAAAAACTTTGATAGTTTGAAGTTTCCTAAGGAGACTTGGCAAGATTTAATTCCGCTTGTTGGTAGTCGTTATCAGTCATCTCATATCAACAAATATTTCAGTTTAGCCCAATTATTTGACCTATTAAAAGATTATAAACTATGTACATACTTTTATCAAGTCAGTCAGGGAGATGTTCCTAAAAAATTATTTTACCAAGCTTTCGGTCATGTGGGAACTGCAGAAACTAGCGAGAATTTTTTAGGTTTAACAATTAGAAGAGAAATTACTTTAATTGAGCAGAGTATGAAATTTATCAGGTCTATTTTACCAGTTGTAGCAGGTTTTAGTTTATTAGGTTTATCTTGGTTAGGCGTTTATTATCTAGCGGGTGGGTTTTCATCATGGCGAGAAGAGATGAAAACCCTAGAAAGTGAAACTAAAAACATTAAGGAAACTAAAGAAGAGATTAATAAAATTGTTAACAATCTCACCAATAAACAACAATACAACAGAGAAGACGTAATCAAAAAACTTGAAACAGTGCTGGTTTTCAAGAAACTGAATGCTACACTCACTCAACCTGAAGATAGCCCAGAACCTACAATGGATGAATTAAAATCAACCATCGCTAAACTTAAAACAGCCATTGATGATATTGAATTATCTCAAGCAATATCTGCTTATCATGAGGTGAAAATAGCCAGAACCCCTCAAAAATTTAACCTGTGGTCAAATCAACCTGATATGAGATCAACCTATCAAAAGTTAGAGGAGGAGGTATCAGCAGCACTGAAAGAAGATGTAATAAACAAGGCACTTAATCAGACAAACTTCGGAAAAACCACAGCTTCTTTAAAGAGTATAATTCGTGAAACAAGATCACCGTCACCAGTCACTCGAAATATCGAGCAATTATTAATCACTCAGCTTGGGCTTAGAGAAAAGATAGAAAACCTAGAACCAGTTAAGGAAGAAGAGAAGAAAGACTTAGTAGAAGCTATATATAAGTATCAAGAAAACAATCCAGGACTAACACCCGATGGCATTATAGATAAAGATGGCGAGACATATGAGCGATTAAAACAAGCCCTTTGATGTTCCCTTCGACTACGCTGGTGGGAACAGATTGATGTTGGTGGTTGAGGGAAGTCGAAATCGCGATCGCCCCTTGATGTTCCCTTCGACTACGCTGATGGGAACGGCGATCGCCCCTTGATGTTCCCTTCGACTACGCTGGTGGGAACGGAGATTGTCCTTGATGTTCCCTTCGACTACGGTGATGGGAACGGCGATCGCCCCCTTGATGTTCCCTTCGACTACGCTCAGGGAACTGATCTCGGTGGTTGAGCGAAGTCGAAACCACGATCGCCCCTTGATGTTCCCTTCGACTACGGTGATGGGAACGGCGATCGTTCCCCTGTGAGAAGATGCCCACCCCACAAGATTTATAATCTTAATGTGTGTGCTTTATTTACTTTAAAAATGGTGTAAATACAAATACATAATAACCATGATTTCAGTGTATGAATTTAGCAAAGGTATTGAACTAGAAAAAAACCCTAACGGTGCTTGGGTATCTTTAGGGGTTATGGGTAAATATATCAACTCCACCCTAAACCCCATTCCCTCTGTTATGGAGCGTTCTATTGCTAACCAAGAATTTGCCACCATAGGAGGAGCTTCCGACGAGCAACCCGCCATTATTGGCCGAGTAGTAGGAACCAGGGAAGAGACTTGGGCTGTGATGGCTGTGGTCACACAAGCAAGGGGTGAAGGTGGCTACAAATTCACTTTCTATCGTTATTTTTTGACCCCCGGAGCCAATAACCTGCGCTATCTCATAGCTTGGTGGGAAAGTCAGGGAAAACCCACATTTAACCCCTTGGATAGTAAAAATATAGGAGAATGTGCCTATTTTGACCCAGCCTCGGCTCCTTCATCTGACTATGACCCCACAGCCAACGATATAGAACTAGTAAGAACCTATCCCACATTATTACAACCACAGCAGTATAACTTAATAACTGTCAACACCCTAGCCATTAGGAAACATAATCTAGATCCCACCCAGCCCATTTCCTGGGCTTTTAACGTAAAATCACTGAAAAAACCCCGCAGCTTTCAGATTATCCAACCCGCTTTTTTAAGAGCTTATGAGAATTTAAAAAGGGAGATTAGTAAACTACCCCCGTCACCTACAGACGCAAGCGCTGATGACATAGCACCAAAAAAGACTCTTGATAAAGCATCGACTAAAAAAGCCATTAAAGCCGCACTGCAAAGCTTAATTAATTTCTCACAAGTCAAACCCCCATCTGTAGAGACGATTATTGACACCTTAGAAAATCACCAACTGACTTTAGAAGAATGGTACAGCTTATTTGATGCTGAAGGCGCAACCACCGCCATCACTGAAAAAATTTATAGCCCTCCCTTAGCGAGACTTATGACTCTGCGCGCCATAGTCATCCCTGAGACTTTACCAGAGTTTCTACAGTGGTTAAATATCCAGTCAGGTAAACAACCCAGTGAGGCTGAAAATACCTCTTTACAGTTTCAAGGTACTATCTGTGAGTATTTTCCCACGGAGAAATTAACAGCGGGAATTAAATTACTTATTCCGCAGTTACTCAAAGAGGAAATTTCTCCAGAGTCCATACAGTGGTTATTTATTAAGGATAGGGTGTGGGCTGTTTGTCGTAGTCAGTTGATTAGTGATGTTTACTATGATTTGCAAGTAATTCATCAACAATCTAAAACTGATATAAAAAACTTTGATAGTTTAATGTTTCCTTTGGAGATTTGGCAAGAGTTGATCGATGGTTATAATAACGAGCCAAATTTACCTGCGATCGCCCGATATTGGAGTTTAGCCCAATTATTTTACCTACTACAAGATTATAAAGTATGTACATACTTTTATCAAGTGAGTCAGGGAGATGTACCTCAAAAATTATTTTACCAAGCTTTTGGTCATGTGGGAACTCACACAACCTTTTTAGGTTTAGAAATTCACGCAAAAACTAGTTTAGGTGAATTTTTTATTAAAGTTGCCAGGTTTAAGGTAGCAATTGCAGGAGTTTTTAGTTTATTACTTTTATCTTCCTTTGGCGGTTATTATCTAGCGGGTGGCTTTTCATCATGGCGAGAAGAGATGAAAACCCTAGAAAGTGAACAAAAAAATATTGATAAAACTGAAAAAGTGATTAATAACATTGTTGAGAAAACAGGCTCTGAAGAGGAAAATGTAATAAAGAAATTTAATCAGGTCTTAACATCACAGCAAACTCAAAATGGACAAAATACAATAAATAATTTAAATCAACCCATTGATAAACTTAAAATTGATAAACTTAAATCAGATATTGAAATTCTTGAATTGTATCAGAAAATATCTGCTTATCATGAGGTGAAAACACCCACAAACCCTCAAAAATTTAATTGGCCGTGGTCAAATCAACCTGATATGAGATCAACCTATCAAGAGTTAGAGCAGAAGGTATCAGAACAACTGAAAAATGAAATTATTAACACAGCACTTAGAAATGACAACTTTAATAAAACAATGACGGCGTTAAATAAGCTTATGGAAGAACTAAACATATCTGACGATCAGGAAAAAAGCCGGGTATTACAGGGCGCTCTTAAGTTACCCAAAGATTGGAATTTCTCAGATATAGACTCTGAAGATCCGAACAAAAGAACAGCGGCTAAAACTCAATTAGTCAAAGCTATATATAAGTATCAACAAAGTCCAGGACTAACAGCCGATGGCATTATAAATAATGGGAAAGCAACATATAACCGATTAAAACAAGATGCTCAGGGAAGGTATTGATGTTGGTGGTTGAGGGAGGTCGAAACCGCGATCGTCCCTGATGTTCCCTTCGACTACGCTGGTGGGAACTGATCTCGGTGGTTGAGCGAAGTCGAAACCGCGATCGCCCCCCTTGTATTGTTCCCTTCGACTACGCTGGTGGGAACGGCGATCGCCCAGCACCACAGCTTAACCTTAATATCATAAATCTTGTGGGTTGGGCATCTTGCCCGCCCTTCCACTGAAATAAAATGGGCTGTATATTTACATTCTGATTGATTTAGGTGGAGGTTAACAAATAGTGTAATATCTGCTGTATTAAATACTTGCCAAGTTCTGCTCCAACTGTTGTTATTAGGTCTGTTGTTATTAGGTCAAGCATTTTTCTATTTTTTTTAACTTTACAAGGTATACAATATCAGTTTTACCTGGTTAACCCAGATTGATGGAGGCCAGTTTGTTAACTGTGCCAATCTCGCCAATCTTGCCAGGGTTTGGGATTACAATAGCTGTCTGAGTTTTTCAACTCACTGTAGCTGCAAGATACCGGACTTTTCACATCATCAGATAAGTGGGAGCAAAGGGCGATCGCTGTCATGAAAGTTGGGAAAATCGCGTTTTTTAGCTTCAATAACTGCAAGTTTTTCACCACGATAAACTAATACATATAGCAACCGCCAAGGTGGTTAGGACATAAACAGAAGATAAAACCATTGAAATTCAAGCGTTTCAAGGCTTCCCCCTGCTATATCTCAGCGGTTAGTCTGGGGATTGTACAATTTGCCCAAACCCGCTATACTTGTACAATAAACAGTACAGGTTCTCCCCAAATGAAAATTATCTCTTTTAGCGAGGCCAGAAATAGTCTAAAAACGGTTTTAGACCAGGTGACAGAAGATGCTGACTATACAATTATCACCAGACGGGATGCTGATGATGCGGTGGTGATGTCCCTGGAGTTTTTTAATAGTCTCATGGAGACTGTGTATTTATTGAAGTCTCCGGCAAATGCAGCCCATTTAGAACGTTCCATTACTCAATTTAAACAGGGGAAAGTGCTGCAGCGAGATTTGTTAAATGAGTAGAATGTTAGCCTGGACTGATGAGGCTTGGGGTAATTATCTTTACTGGCAAGGGCAAGATAAAAAGACTCTCATAAGAATCAATAAGTTGATTGAGGAGACAATGCGGATGCCTTTTGAGGGTATCGGTAAGCCAGAGCCTCTCAAGGAAAATTTAGCCGGATTTTGGTCACGGCGAATTGATGATACAAATCGTTTAGTTTATGCTGTTGATGATGTCTATGTAACTATTATTTCTTGCCGATATCATTATTAATTTAGCAATAAATTAAGTCATTTTTATAAAGAAAACTCTCATGCTTAATTCTTCTTGATAAAACCCTTAAAGCCTTTTTCAGGCTCATGAAATACACACCTATTCCCTATTCCCTATTCCCTCAAACTAAAAAAAAATGTACCTCACGAGCATGGGAAATGCTATATACAAAAAATACAAATAATACAAAAAATATACTCATAATCCGTTGCTTTCCAAAGGACTGGGTAAAATCAACCCCAATGCGATAGCGAAGCGCTGCTGTAAGCAGATAGCGAAGCGCTGCTGTAAGCAGATAGCGAAGCGCTGCTGTAAGCAGATAGCGAAGCGCTGCTGTAAGCAGATAGCGAAGCGCTGCTGTAAGCAGATAGCAAAGCACCACACCTTAATATCATAAATCTTGTGGGGTGGGCATCTTGCCCGCCCTTCCACTCAGATACAATGGACTGTATATTTACATCCTGATTGATTTAGGTAGACCTTATCCCTGGTCGATCTGCTTACAGCGATCGCATTCAGTCAGGACGATTAAATACATAATCTTCTAGTCAGATGTATCTGACTTTAGCTTTGAGACGGGGGTTTCTAACCCCCGGTTCCCCGTGTAGCATCTTCGCGATCGCAATGTACACAGTAGAGGCTAAACCCTAGGGTGGAACTGTCTAAGAATCTGTTGCAATAGCTTCCAAAGTAGCAATTTTTCTGGTTTTGTTTCACCTTAAAACAATATTGGAATTGAAACAATAGCATTACCCAATTCTTTTGGTTCCAGCTTATATAGTCCACCTCCATACACCCGACCTTCACCCATGAGCATTTGATCAGAAATCCCATTTAAAGCCTGCCATACCTGCTTAAGTAATTCGGAATTTTGTGAAAATGCTTGAGCCAAATCAGGGAGGGGATACAACATCAAGTAAACGTTAGTAGCTGTTGCTTGGGAGTGATTGAGAATAAAGCGGAAGGGTCTACCTCTTTTGGTATCTTGACGACCCATATAGGTACAGAGGAATGGGGAGGGTGGACGATTCTCCTGCGAATACCAGGGAAAACGATGTCTGCACAAATAGCGATCGCTAATTCCATTGTCTACTCCCATCTGCAAATATTGCCACAGCATTGGATAGTTGGCTTGCACCTCAGATATAGGCAATGCACAGTCCAGCAAAAATAGCTGCTGTGTCAAAATGGGATTACCTTTTATATCAGCTTCAATTTCATCAACTAATAAATAACGGGGACTGGGCAGAATAGGTTTTAAGAATTCAATCGGCAGTTGATATGCTATTACCTGTTCTTTTGTAAGCACAAAGAAATTGTTAGCCCCTGTTGCTAAACCACGTTTAATAGTAAATAAATCTTTTAACTGAAGTTGCTTTAAATTAGACTGAGTATTATTTGGGGTAAATCCAATCTTTGTCCATTTGGCTGTTAAGCGGAGCGTCTCTACAGAAACCAACTTGCTTTTGTTGGGTGTTGCTAAACTTTTACCATAGCTAAATTGAATATGATGGTTTGCTGGTGGTACAGTCTTCTTGAACCAAACAACTGCACTGGTAACTAAAGCATCTGCAAACTGGACATTATTTGGATGAAACAAATGAACACGCAACAAGGTAACACTGCTTAACAGATACTCCCTAATTTGTTGTCCATAATTTACGTCCATAAATCCACTAGGAATGAGCCACCCAGCAATACAATTATCCGCCATCCAAGCATCAGCCATGCACAAGAAATAGCAGTAAAGACTAGCTAACTGACTGAGTTTTATTCCTGTGATCTGAAAAGTTTGATTTTGTAATCGCTGCTTTTCAATTCGGCTTAAATGATGATGTCGTACATAAGGAGGATTACAAATGAGTAAGTTAGCTTTTTTATCATCACAGCTAGGTGGTATAGCTTGGGTAAAGTCAGCTAAATGTAATTGTAGTGGTGTGTCGCGCCAAAATGAAATTGCCTCCAAGCCGTAGTGTGAATCAATTTCATAACCTACAGCTTCTTTTACTTGTATGGGTGAAAATAGCTGTAATAATGCGGAATAAAAAGCACCTGTACCAAAAGCGGGGTCAAGAAACCGGATTTGGGAATGTGGTGTTAATAACTCTTTTGCATATTGCACAATGTCGAATGCCAAATCTGTGGGTGTGGCAAATTGTCCCAATTTATTGCGTTCGGCTTGGGTTTTGACTGCATCTAGTTGTAATTGACGGAACACCCGTGCTTGCTCAGTAGTTGTAGTTACATTCATAAAAAACTCGTTTCACGTCAGAGGATGTTTGAAGCGATACAGCTTCAGCCAGAGGGAAAGTCAAACGCCAAATAATGCTAGGTCATCAATGCGATGTTCCCATAACCAGTCAATTCCTTCGGCTGCTTCATAGCCTAAATAGCCGCTGTCAAAATAACCACAAAGAAATAGAACAAAACGGACTGTATTACCGTAGTTGCTCCTGAGTTGAGCAACTTTAATGGCTTCTTCTTTGCGTCGCTTGTTGGGGTTGGTAAAATCTCCAGCTGATTTAGCTTCAATGAGGAGAGGTAAATCGCCAGGAGCAGACTGTCTGGGCATGATCACGGCATCAATGGGGATGTTGACTTGTTTGTTGCCAGACTGCAAACTGACGGGAATGTTGAGCCGAAACACGAAGGTTCCTGGTTGCATGGTTTCAAATCTTAGTCCACTACCTCCCTTGATGTAAGAGTAACCTCGTTCTTCTAACCACTGCCTAATTGTGGCCAGTTGTCTTTGTTCTTGGGTGTTACGAATAATAGGGTCAGCCAAGGCTCCACAAAGACGGTCGGCAACAATGGTTGCTGATCGGTGGATTTGTGTCTCTGTGGGATCTAGCTTTGTTTCTAGCCAAGGGAAGATGTCTTTATCAATTAGCCGTGCTATCACCTGAGCGATTTTTGCCAGTTCGGCATCCAGCATTGTGGTATCCATTTTTGGTGGGATGCGTTGCTTGTCTTCCATGTTTTTGACAAGATTGGGTGACACCCCGGCTAGTCCCATCAGACGGTCACGAGCGATGGGTGGTGCTGTTGTCATCCGCAGTATTGGTAGTACGGATGGATGTTGGCGCAGGACTGTGGGGGTGATGTTGGTTAGATTGGCTGTCCAAGTCAATGCTGATTCAACTTGTTGAGTTGTGACAATGCGAGTTTCAAGGTAAGCCCTAGGAGCAAATTCCATAAACCAACTGTTGTAAAAGTCTACGGACTGGGCAATATCTTGTTTCCACAAGTGGGGTTTATCAACATTTACTGGCACTACATCACCTCAAGTTGACAAACAGCAAGACTATCAAGATATCTGAAAGTGAACATTTTCGGTAGACTATTCCTTGATTTGGGATAACAGAGTTTTGATTGTGGGGGTAGATAACAACTTCTGAGCATCACTGATAATTTTATCCCCCCAAAGATTCTTTCTCAAAACCTCCACATCAGCAAAGGTTTTGTCTAGGTTTAAAACTGTTGTAGCTAACTCATAGGCTTTTTCTTGTTGTCCTTGGGTATATAAAGCCACAGCTAAGGCTAGTATAGGTTCTGCCACTTTATTGTTAACTTTTATAGCTTCTTCCCATTGTTTAATAGCAGTGGTTTTATCTCCCTGTTCATATTTAATCAAACCTATGTTATTAATAGCTGGTAAGTTGTTTTTATCTTTGCTCAGAGCTTGATTGTACTCAGCTAGCGCTGCTGTATAGTTTTGTTGTGAGTGGTAAACAACACCGCGATTGTAGTAAGCTTGAGCTAAATTAGGATTAATCCCAATAGCTTGGTTAAAATCAGCCAATGCTAAATCCCATTTTTTCTGGTTAACGTAAACAACACCGCGCCAAATGTAACCTTGAGCTAAATTAGGATTAAATTCAATAACTTGGGTGTAATCAGCCAATGCTAAATCCCATTCTTTCAACTCACGGTAAATATGACTGCGTAACGTGTAAGCCAAAATACGAAAGTTAGCTAAAAGAAAATCAGGAGCAAGTTCAATGGCTTGGGTAAAATCAGCTATAGCTAAATCCCATTCTTTGAACTCACGGTAAAAAAGACCGCGAATGATGTAACCTTGAACATCATTAGGATTAAGTTCAATGCCTTGGTTGAAATCAGCCAGAGCTAAATCCCATTTTTTCAGGTCAAAGTAAACAGTACCGCGATTAATATAACCTTGAGCTAAATTAGGATTAATCGCAATAGCTTTGTTATAATCAGCCACAGCTAAATCCAATTTTTTCAGGTTATAGTAAACATTACCGCGATTGATGTAACCTTGAGCATCATTAGGATTAAGTTCAATAGCTTTGCTATAATCCGCCACAGCTAAATCCCATTTTTTCAGGTCAAGGTAAACAAAAGCGCGACCAGTGTAACCTTGAGCATCATTAGGACTAAGTTCAATGACTTTGTTATAATCAGCCAATGCTAAATCCCATTTTTTCAGGTTATAGTAAACAAGACCGCGACCTGTGTAAGTCAGAGAATTATCAGGATTAAGTTCAATAGCTTTGCTATAATCAGCCACAGCTAAATCCCATTTTTTCAGGTTAAGGTAAACAGTACCGCGAATGATGTAAGCATCAGCATAATTAGGATTAATCCCAATAGCTTGGTTGAAATCAGCCAAAGCTAAATCCCATTTTTGCTGGTCAAGGTAAACACGACCGCGATTGTTGTAAAAAGCAGCACGGGGACTGAGTTCAATCGCCTGATTTATCGCCAACTCAGCCTCTGCATACCTCTGTAAATTCAACAACACCCAATACTTCTGATTATACAAATTAGGATTACCAGGCTCCAGCTTAATCGCCTCATTGATAGCATCCAGCGCCCTATCCAGTTTCTGATTATACAAATTAGGATTACCATCCTCCAGCCTAATCGCCTCATTGATAGCACCCAGCGCCCTATCCAGCTCCTGTAATTGCCTATAAACTATACTCAGATAATCCCAAGCGGGGACAAATTTAGGGTTAGCCTTTACCGCCAATTCTAACGCTGCTGCTGCTGCTTTGAATTGTTTACTCCCGCCTAAAGCCAAACCCTTACCATAATAAGCCAAATCAATAAAAAACTCTGGTTTTTGGGCGATCGCCCGCTCAAAAGCCTCTACCGCCTCATCATAGCGACGTAACCGCCACAATTGATTCCCCCGTTCAATCCACAATCTAGCATCAGCATCCCCCTGGGGAACTGGAATTGAAAGAATAGTATTTTGAATAGATTCCACATCCTCCAGACTTAACTCCCGTGGTCTTGTATTTTCCACCCCTTGCGGTCGGGTATTCCATCTCGGTGCTAAAGCTAAAAAGGTACTAATGGGAATCCCTAAACTATTACCTATGTGTATGTCACCCCAAGCAATATTCCTCACCCCCTCCGCTTTTCCATGAATCCCAATTACTCGTCCCTGAGTATCCAACACCGGACCCCCACTCATCCCACCCAGGGTAATACTGCTGTAAACTAACTCATATCCCCCGTCTACAGCTCCCGCAGCTTGACCCACAGCTTGTAATAATTGCGCTCCCGGATCCTTGTTAGTTTGGGAACTTGACAGAGTAGTTTGGATTAACCCCCTTTCCCTACTCCAAGTTTGTCCTAATGTCAACCGCCAGGGTGAACTTGTCCCCAGTCTCGGATACCCCCCTGTTAACATATATTGATTATCTCGGGTCGGATATTTAGCTAAGGTAGCAACTGCATAACTCCGGTTACTCCTAAACTTAACTACTGCTAAATCCACCCCTTCATTATATTGAATACTACCAGGTTCCACTCGATGTGTTTGACCATCAGCGGTGACAATAGTGTAAGTATAGGGGTGACATTCTCCCATTCCCCTTTTCTTCTCACACACCACATGAGCTGCAGTTAGGACTATGTAACTATTTCCTTCCTGATTAATAATTACACCTGAACCATTATTTTGACTACTACTATCAATCCTGACAGTAATTTGTTTAGCTTTTTCCTCCAATTCCCCTAACCACCCTGTTAATGGTACTTCCGGGACTTGATAACCAGGGATCTCCGTCTGGGGTAGGGGTGGGAGTTGGCGTTGGGGTAAACCATAAGCAGTTAACATCTCTGGTTTCACCGCATCTAACACCCTACTTACAGGGATTCCCCAACTATACCCACGCCATTCCTCAATTTCTGCTGCTGTGGGTTCTTGTCCATCAGCACGGACATAACCTAAATTTAATATGGGGTATTGGCTCATACCATTAACTCCCAGTAAATACCCGTAGGCACTGAGAATCGCACCGCCGCTCATCCCCTGCTCAATGTCGCTGTCGTAGCCAATTTCATAACCCTCTTTTAAACTCGGTTGGGAAACAATTTTTCTAACTCTTCCCGATCTAAATACTATATTATTTTCTGTACTGGGGTATCCCCCCGCCATGACTGGGGTATCTATATCAATATCAAAGTTAGCAACTTCTGGTGGTAAGCAATATTGCTGATTTGAGTTAAATTCTAATATAGCTAGGTCTAATTGACCAAGGTTTGCATCAGGAAGCAATTTGACTGGATGAGTTTTACCGTCTAGTGTTTGAATATTCAGGCTTTTGGGGTTAATTCTCCTGACTACATGGGCGTTGGTTATTACTAAGTACGAGCTACCTGTTTTAGCTTTGGCTAAAATTGTCCCCGATGCTACGTCACGCTCTCCCCTGACTTTAACTGTGATTTGTCTCACAAGCTGTTGTAGTTGTCTTTCGGAATATGCTCCCGTATCTGGGTCTTCTGGTATAAGTTGACATTCATCTGCTATGGGGGGTTTTGAGGTTTTGCTGTGGGTGATTTCCCCTAGGACGGGAAGGGGTAGCAGTAATATACAGCTAATAATGGCGAGGTGACGTTTCATGGTTGCTGGGGGTGTAGGGTGTATTTATTATATCTGTTGTTCAACGCAAAGGGGCGCAAAGGTGGGCGCAAAGGGGCGCAAAGGTTTATGCAACATATCCCCGACTTCTGAAACTAAATTATCCCAGACAAACTCTAATGATCTAAGAAATCCGGTATCTTGCACCCCATCCCACAGATCCCCGGTGATTTTATCGCCTCTTAATTCTAACTTTGGTATGGTTTGAGGATTGAGAGCTAGTGATATAATTATGATACAGTCCATATGCAAATAAGTTGCATGATTTTTACCTGGTGAGAATAGCTGTATATTGCGTGCAGATATTTGTCATATCTGCTTTGGGAACTTTAGGGCTGGTGCTGCCATCGCTTGCCATAATGGACTAATAATAAATATTGGGGTTTGATCAGCAAAATGACGCACAAGAATAATTATATTACCGATAAAGCCCGAATTATCACTGTGGTAATTTTAACTGGCATTTTTTCTCTGGGTAGCGGGTTGACAATCATTAACCGCGTTACTGCAGCGACCGTTGCTCCTCACCCACACAGCTACCCGGGTTCTTTACTTTTAGCAGCTACTGATACTCCCGCAGATAACCAGGTGATCAATCTACCAGAGTCTGTCAAAAATGCAGTTTTACAAGCGGTCTCTGAAGATTTAGACTTACCAATTTCTCAACTCAAGATTATTCAAGCTCAACCACAAACATGGAATAATGGCTGTTTAAACCTAGCTAGTCCTGATGAATTCTGCACTCAGGCTTTAGTCCCAGGGTGGCGAGTAACTGTCGATGCTGTTGACCAAACCTTAGTTTATCACACTAATAGCACGGGTTCGTCCGTCAGGCTCAATCAAGAAGCCGGGAAAATTACCCAGGATTGCACTTAAATTTCAGCCTAATTCTCATATTAATTACTGGGTTTATACACCCACAATTTGAAACTACGGTTTTTCTATCGGAATAAAGTTGTATCTTGAGAAAATTGATGATAGAATTTTTATTAAATACTTCTGAAGATAGATGAGTCATCAAAGCGATCGCTCACACCATCGTTGGGTACAATCCCATAATCTGCCCCAGCCTCAGTTGAAACTGCAACAACAGGCACAAAAAGAGCCAATGTTTTACTATTTTGCCTATGGTTCTTGTATGTGTCCGGTAGACTTAAAGCGATCGCTGGGTGAAAATACCCATGATTATATTATCGGCCCAGCGGTGTTGAAAGGTTACCGCCTAGGGTTCTATTCCTATTCTCCCACCCGCAAGTGTGGGGTTTTAGATGTCTTACCAGACGACCAAGCTCATGTCAAAGGTGTCCTTTATCAACTACCCTGGCGCTTGAGTGTAAACTTAGATAAACGCGAAGGTGTTTCCCAAAGTTTATACCGTCGGGAAACAGTAGAGATTCATTCCCAAAATAATGTCTACAAAAATACGCGCACTTATATAGTGGTGAACAAGCTCCCAGAAGAACTCGCACCCAACGACTGGTATTCTACTGTTGTCTTGCGGGGTGCTGTTACCTGTGGATTACCAGAAGAATACTGCTGGAGTTTGTTTGAGCATATGTACAAATTACAACAGCTTTCCCAAGAACATCTGATCCAAGCTGCGGAGAAAGCGCTATTACCCGCTTAAACTCAAACTCCAGTCATGACTTTCCCACTTAGGTTAATGTTTTCACATCAAAACGGACTCGGTTTGAGTCCATTTTCATGTGTACGAAACCATGACCTTTTTTTTACTGCCGGTGTTTAGCAGTTGAAAAAGTATAATCTATTTGATTTAGTAACGGCTACGGAAATTACCGCCACCACGGTTACCACCAAAAGAACCCTTATCTTCTCTGGGTTTGGCTTTATTTACCTTCAGGGAGCGTCCCATCCATTCAGCACCATCAAGAGCCTCGATCGCAGCGGTTTCTTCCTCATCTGTACCCATTTCTACAAACGCAAAACCCCGCAGTTGTCCTGTTTCGCGGTTAGTAGGTAGTTGTACCCGCTTTACAGAACCATATTCGGCAAATACTGCATTAAGTGCATCTTGTGTAACCTCATAAGATAGATTACCTACATAAACTGACATAAAATTTCTCCAAAATCGTAAGAGTGTAGAGATTTCGGTTTCGGAGAAAAGCCTGTAAATACCAAAAGGAAATAGCCCGTCAATAATAAAAACAAAATCTGATCACCGAATCAATTCTCTTCCCCCCACTATGACACAAAAAACAACCATTGGTGGAGTATGACAAAGATCGTAATGAAAAGTCACACAAGCAATTACTGCTTAAGTATCAGAGGATATTTAATAAGTTTTGAACAGGTAATTTTTATCTTAGGGAACAGGGAATGGGGAACAGGGAATGGGGAACAGGGAACAGGGAATGGGGAATGGGGAACAGGGAACAGGGA
>NZ_JAQMUH010000122.1:0-5069 GCF_028331025.1 Anabaenopsis arnoldii
AATCGTGTTCCATTCTACCGTAGTCTTTACACTCGTTTTAGACATAATTCCTACTTGAGACTTTATCATCCATATCACCGTGAATCTGTCAGCATATCTTAGGCATTACCCTAAGCGTTCGCTTCTGACTCAATCTTCCCCACTTGCAGCATCCGGTTAGCACCTACTTTTAGATTCGACCTTCTAAAAGAGCTAACAAGGGGGTTACTTCGTTCCGTGTGTCCATTCTGTGTACCTTTAGAGTGATGCTATACGCCGGGTTTATCGGAAGTGCGTAACGGTCTAACATAAAATAGCCGTTTCCTTATCCTTTACCTTTTGGTTCCAGCCTGTCAGCCTTATTTGGCTTGGTTATCTATTTACGACGCTTCAGACACATCTTGGGATATCTTACTCGTGGGTACTTTGCTTGGCGTGTACCAGGTTAGGCTACCAGTAGGAACGCCTTTTCTCCCTGCTTTACAGATTGATGGCTAGTCGCTACCATAAGGGAGATGCTGTCACCCTTGCACCTAGGGGGTAGGATTCACACCTACATGAACACGCAGTTGTAAGAATCTGGTTTTCACCAGCCTTACCTTCCGTCCCTGAGCATTTCTACTCATTTAGGAAGAACGAATCGCACTTACATCTATAGAATAACTTTATTTGGTATTTATAGAAGTAGAACCTGTGACTGACAACGGTAAACATTCTTAGCTCAGACAGGCTTTGTACATAGTTCAGAGTAAGAAGAGATTGATTTTGTTGTAACGCACCATTTTTTAGTCCTTCAACGAGAGAAAACTAGATGCTGAATTTAGTTTCAGCTAACTGGGAAAGTGTTAGCACTGAACCAGTTAAGCAAAACCGGATTATTGCTGCTATTGACATGGGAACAAATTCTCTGCACATGGTAGTAGTAAAGATTGACCCGACCTTACCAGCTTTCAGCATTATTGCCAAAGAAAAAGAAACTGTCAGGCTGGGTAATCGTGACCTGACCACTGGAGAACTCAAACCAGAAAACATTCATAAGGCTATTACCGCACTCAGACGCTTTCAAGAAGTCGCTAAAACCGCCAATGCTGAAACAATCATAGCTGTAGCCACAAGCGCTGTGAGGGAGGCCCCCAATGGTAGAGATTTTTTACACCAGGTAAAAGAAGAATTAGGCCTAAGCGTTGACTTGATTTCTGGTCAAGAAGAAGCCCGTCGCATCTACTTGGGTGTACTTTCGGGGCTGGAATTTGATCAGCAACCCCACATAATCATTGATATTGGTGGCGGTTCTACAGAGTTGATTTTAGCAGATAGCCAAGAAGCCCGCACTCTGAGCAGTACAAAAGTCGGCGCAGTACGACTCACCAGTGAGTTAATCACCACCCAACCCATCAGCGATGTCCAGTTTCAATATCTCCAAGCCTATACAAGGGGAATTTTAGAACGTTCTGTTGAGGATGTATTAGCAAATATCCATCCTGGGGAATCTCCCCGTTTAGTGGGAACCTCCGGGACGATTGAAACCCTGGCGATGATTCATGCGCGAGAAAATTTAGGTATTCTTCCCTCTACCCTCAATGGCTACCAATTCACCCTCAAGGATTTGCGGGTTTGGGTAAATCGGTTACGCAAAATGACCAACTCAGAAATATCTATTATCCCCGGTATGCCAGATAAGCGGTCAGAAGTGATATTGGCTGGTGCTGTCATCTTACAGGAAGCTATGACTTTGTTAGGTGTAGATTCAGTCACCTTGTGCGGACGCGCCCTCAGAGAGGGGGTAATTGTAGATTGGATGCTATCCCACGGTTTGATTGAAGATAAACTGCGCTATCAAAGTTCCATACGCCAGCGGAGTGTTCTCAAACAGGCTGACAAGTATGATATCAATTTGGAACACAGCGATCGCGTGGCCTTATTTGCCTTAAGTTTATTTGACCAAACCCAAGGAAAGTTACACCAATGGGGAGCCGCGGAGCGACAACTGTTATGGGCGGCGGCTTTATTGCATAATTGTGGGCATTATATCAGCCATTCGTCTCATCACAAACATTCTTACTATTTGATTCGCAATGGTGAATTACTCGGCTACACTGAAACCGAAATTGAAATTATTGCCAATTTAGCCCGTTACCACCGCAAATCACCCCCCAAGAAAAAACATGACTATTACCGTAACTTGGTTAGTAAACAGGATCGACAAATCGTCAACCAACTCAGCGCCCTGTTGAGAATAGCCGTTGCACTAGATCGGCGACAAATTGGTGCGATCGCTCGCGTCCAATGTCTGTATAATCCCGGTAAAGGAGAGTTACAGATGTTACTATTTCCCTCTGAACCTGATGATGACTGTTCTTTAGAACTTTGGAGTATAGATTATAAAAAACCAGTTTTTGAAGATGAGTTCAATCTAAAATTGGTACCTCTTTTACAATCGTCTCATTTTTCCCGAATATAGTTTACAGAAGATATTTTTGTGCGTTAAACTGATTTAGCGCACCTACCAATCCATCTCAGGGAACACCAGAAAATCAATGTTTCATCTGGTGTAAGTTTATCATTCAACCTTGGGCATTGCACTCAGATATCAGTCTAAATCCCTCCCCCTCATGTGTGAGGAACGGGTAAAACCAGCAGGGCATCACCAGAAATTATTGAATATTTTTAATCTGAAAGTCAATCCCTCAAGACAATAACTTTGTCATAGAGGTGAAGATGAACTGCTTCCACTGAGTTTGGATACATCAAAAATACTTAGTAAACTGACCCTTCTGAACACCCTTCAATGAGACTTGTGGTTATGGATAGAAGTAGACCAAACTTAGAAGAAGTCCTCGCTTATCTAGAAGCTGAAATGGATGAATATAATCAACAGTTCTATACAGAACCAGATAGGAATAATCAAGTGGTATCTAGTATGAATCGAGATTTGGTAGAACGTTATGAACTGGGTACAAATGAAGAATATTCTCAAGAACTAGATGCAGAACTTGAGCTAAAATAACCGAAATCGAATAAATAGGTTAAACACATCATATTCTGCTAATCATCGGCAGTATTTATGCAATTTCTAATCAGGGCTGCTCTACTACTTCCAATTTAATTTCTTTGGGAATAATTTTTAGGAATAACTGAAATTTAGCCTCAGCTATTTAAGGATAAGATATACAATCCCAGTTATTCATGTGAATCACCCAATTAGGTATTTACAGCACTTTTAAAGTAAATAAAGTACACACCTTAAGATCATAAATATTGTGGGGTGGGCATCGGTGCCCGCCCTTGTGTTCCTCACTCACATAAAATGCGCTGTATTTACTAAAGATAAATAATTCAGCCTTTATTAATATATTTATTATTGAGTAGAGTTTAATAGTAGTTAAACCCTGCTCAATAACTGTTTCTTAGAGAGAAAAATTCTTTGGTGTCTTTACATTAACAGGAACAACTATGCTATTTTTAATAGTTGGACCATTTACAGCAGTACTATTACCTGCATTACCCCTGATTTCGTGGAGTACCTCTTGATGCTGTCTAACATTCCCATTATTACCAGTATTCACTTGTACTGCTGTCGAAGAACTAGTATTTCCTGTACAAGCTGCTGGACTGTACATTTGCACATTAGAAGTTTGTCTGGCGGGAGTTGGAGACATATTAAGTTGAACCCCCACATGAGATATAACGCACTGTGCGAATGCGGCGCTGGTAGCAAAACTAGCAACTGTTAAACAAACACCAAAAGATAGGACACCAAGATATAAATCTTGATATTTCATCTAAGTTCTCCCGGATTTTTTACATTAATTACAAAGGACTGATACTTTACTACTGTGATGTCTGTATCTACCATTCCTGGTGACTTGTCTGCTTTCTTGGGTAAGAATACTACCTGATTTTTGACAGGTGTTTCTGAATAAAGTGTTGACATCGTTAATATGAAAATTTCCATTCATATAGATTTCAGTCTCAGGAGCATGGAGCTTTGCACTTCCCGGTAAATCTGGAAATATTTCCAGATTTCCCCGTAAATCTTGACGAATTCTCATTCTCCCTATGTGCATATCTATTTCACCTATTTGAGTAACAACAGGGAGAAATAAGCTAACAGAAATTAGCAGTGAGGAAAATTTGTAAATCTGCATAGGATATCCCCATCAAGTATGGCTGAAGCAAGCGGTAGCTATCAGAAAAAGTCTAGGGTAAAGTATAGTGTGGCTATCACCTTTACCCTATTAATTTTAGAAGCAGCCACCGAATTTAACTTAAATAATTTGGGGATGTTTGCTAATTATTCATAGTCATCAATGGTGTCTTTTCTGGGGATAAATAGGTCGGCGTATCCCTTGGTTGATTTTTTGGTTCTGTTGAGAAGCGCTATTAATACAAACATTACCGATACCGTGGGTCTCACACATCTGATGGATGACTTGACCGCTAGCATTGCTACCATAACTACCAGCATCACCTGCGAAGTGTTGATTAATTTGATTAGCCTTATTTACGCTAAGGTTGTGATTCCCAGTGGTAATATTAGTCTGATTAATTATTTGAGCATTATTACTGTCTCCAGTTTGAGCATTAGCAGCAGTAGGAGCAAATGCGATCGCACTTACAGTGAACAAACCGATAATAAATTTATTCATGAACAACTCTACAAATTTCAATGTCTCATTGATCCATTAGCTCTGATTAGCTGGCTGTGGTAGCCTGAATCTCAGCTATTAAGAATAAATAATAATAACAATTCTAGCAGTAGTCAAGCCAAATTAATACAAATTATAAACCACAGTGTTGCATAGATATTCTCAACATATCTACGTTAATTTATTGTCGATAATACCGTTAAAAATTAGAACATAAAAATGAATTTATGAGATGATTTATTAGATATAGAATCTTAAATAATATGCGTTAAATATTATCTATCTAAAGAAATAATTTTCGGTTCTTCAGTACCTAATATGCTAAATTGTTTTGATAAAATCCGAAAAAGCTTACCGTATAAGGGAAATAATGTTGGTTATTGAAGAAAATGCCTGAATATTCCTTCTTAATCTCTGTTCCCTGTTCCCTGTTCCCTGTTC
>NZ_JAQMUH010000123.1:0-30839 GCF_028331025.1 Anabaenopsis arnoldii
GTAAGGAAGATGCTGTCACCCTTGCACCTAGGGGGTGGGATTCTCACCCACATGAACACACAGTTATAAGAGTCTGGTTTTACCCAGTCTTACCTTCCGTCCCTGAGCATAAATGCTCATTTAGGAAGAACGAATCGCACACTCAATGGTATTTTGTAGCCCTTGTCTAAAGCTCACCTGAGCAGTAAAGTTAAAAGCCTCCTGAGCGCGTTGAGTATCCAAACAGCGCCGGGGTTGACCATTAGGTTTATCTGTTTCCCACACTATTTCACCATCAAACTGCATCAACTCACAGATCAGAGTAATTAAATCGTAGATAGAGATTTCCGCACCCGTTCCTAGATTAACTGGCTCAGAGTCATTATAAAACTGAGTCCCCATGACAATACCCCGCGCCGCATCTTCCGAATAGAGAAACTCACGGGTAGGGCTACCATCACCCCAAACGGGGAGTTGTGTTTCCCCCTTGATTTGGGCTTCATGGACTTTGCGAATTAAAGCCGGAATCACGTGGGAACTACTGGGGTCAAAATTATCTTCAGGTCCATATAAATTTACTGGTAACAAGTAAATCCCATTAAAACCGTACTGCTGGCGGTAAGATTGCAATTGCACTAACAGTGCTTTCTTAGCAATTCCATAGGGGGCGTTAGTTTCTTCTGGGTAGCCATTCCATAGGTCATCTTCTCGGAATGGCACTGGTGTAAATTTAGGATAAGCGCAAATAGTACCCACACAAACAAATTTTTTCACTCCAGCTGCATAAGCACTGTGAATCAGCTGAGTCCCCATGATTAAGTTGTCGTAAAATAACTCCGCGGGTTTTTCGCGGTTCAGACCAATACCACCCACATGAGCGGCTAAATGGATGACAATATCTTGTTGGTCAACTGCACGTTGGCAATTTTCCAGCAGACGTAAATCATGGTCACGCGATCGCGGTATGCTAATTTTAGCAATGTCAGCCCCTGCTTGACATAACTGATTAACTACTTGACGGCCAAGGAAGCCTGCGCCACCAGTTACGAGAATCCGTTGATTTTTCAGTTGTAATGCAGTCATAATTTATACTTTTACTTGGGATAGATTAGAAATGGAGAGCGCCCAGTTCTTGACGAATAGTAGCAATATCATCGGCAATATTCGCACCATTACCATTTGGCGAAGTCAAACCCAATGCTTGTAAATCTGCTTCCACCATCAGAGCGACTAGTTCTGTAAAAGTTACCGAAGGCTCCCAACCAAGCTTTTGTTTAGCCTTCGTGGGGTCACCAATTAACAAGTCTACTTCTGCGGGACGAAGATAGCGTTGGTCAAACTCGACATAATCTTCCCAGTTCAGGTTCACATAACTAAAAGCCTCCTGCAAAAATTGCCGTACAGAGTAAGTCTCCCCAGTAGCAATTACGTAATCATCGGGTTGATCATGCTGCAACATCATCCACATCGCCCGTACGTAATCCTTCGCATATCCCCAATCTCGTTTGGAGTCAAGATTACCCATATAAATCTTTTTCTGTTTACCTGCGACAATTTTAGCCACCGCTCTGGTAATTTTGCGAGTCACAAAGGTTTCGCCCCGACGGGGTGATTCATGGTTAAAAAGTATGCCATTGCAGGCAAATAAATTATAGGACTCGCGGTAATTGACAGTTTGCCAGTGGGCGTAAACTTTAGCACAAGCATAGGGACTGCGTGGGTAAAAAGGAGTGGTTTCGCTTTGGGGTACTGCTTGCACTAAACCAAACATTTCTGAGGAACCAGCTTGATAGAAACGCACCTGAATTCCTGTACGTTGCTGGTAGTCCCGGATGGCTTCTAATAATCGCAGTGTTCCCATTCCTACCGCATCAACAGTATATTCCGGTGAGTCAAAGCTGACTCGGACATGGGATTGAGCGCCCAAGTTATAAATTTCTATCGGTTGGACTTGTTCTATAATCCGGCGTAGGGTTGTACCATCGGTTAAGTCGCCGTAGTGCAGAAACAACCGTACTCCTGGTTTATGTGGATCTTCGTAAATATGATCAATGCGGTCTGTATTAAAGGTAGAAGTCCGGCGAATAATACCATGGACTTCATAACCTTGATCAAGTAGAAACTCACTCAGATATGAACCATCTTGACCAGTAATACCAGTAATTAAAGCCCGTTTGGTTTGTGTCATGCTCTTTTGTCCCTATTGAAATGGTTAAACGCGGATTCAGAAAATCCAGTTGTGGCTAGATAATCTCAGGGTAAAACTATTGATGTTAACAATATGTCTAAGGCTTGCTTTGCATAGCTTACGCAAGCGGTAGCTATCGTTGTTGATATGTCAGTCATTTCACAAGTCACCCCGAATTAGTTTAACTCAAAAGTAACCTAATTATTTTGTGTACATTATTTATGCTTGGCAAAGAATTAGTATCACTTTAATCAATGGGATATCTTACACCATCTTACCCAGACTAACCTATGGTGTACATACTAGTTATGCAATTACCGGTAAATACTGAAAAACCTCACCCAGAGAAATACGGAAATTTCTCTGTTTCATAAGGATGATTAAGGTTGTCTTACCCAACACCTAAGGGAGGTTTTGATGGTTTCCTAGGAGAAACTACCCCAGGAATTTCCCGATACAGTGGGAGTGATTGTATGGGTTACGCAAGCGGTAGCTGTCAGTATGCGCCTTTATTTTTAGGTAAAATAACCACATCAATTGTTTTAAATATTATCCATAAATCTAGCCAGAAATTTCTAAATTTGACATAATGCAGGTCTATTTGGACTCTTCGCGGGTAAGGAATGTCATTACGCCCAGAAACTTGCCACAATCCCGTAATTCCGGGGCGGATTGTTAAAATATGATCAATGTGACAACCATATTTAGCAAGTTCGGAGCCTACTAAGGGACGAGGACCGACAACACTCATGTCTCCCTTGAGAACGTTCCAAAACTGAGGTAATTCGTCCAAGCTGGTGATTCGTAAAAATTGACCAATTTTGGTAATTCGGGGGTCTTTTTTCAGCTTAAAATTGCTCTGGAATTCTTCTCGCAAGTGAGGTGATGTTGCCATGATTTCCGTGAGCATTTCGTCTGCATTGCTGACCATCGTCCGAAATTTAATACAATTGAAGGTCTTGTAGTTTTTGCCTACCCGTTTCTGGATATAAAAAATCGGGCCTTCTGAGCTAACAGCAATCAGCAGGGACAAAATTAAATAAAGTGGGAAGAACAAAATCAATACCAACAGTGAAAACACTATATCAAACAATCTTTTAGCGAACTCTCCGTTTAAACCCTGTAAAGACAAACTTCTGGGTTTGAGTTTAGGCGTCTTGGTTTTTTGTCCCCGGCTGATAAAAGTACGCATAGACGTACTAGTGCTTTGCTGTTGGGCTTTACCATTCCTGAAGCCTAGATATCGCTTACCGGAGAGGAGTGAGCTCTGGCCAGTCATCATACTCCTTAATAATCCACACCACACATAGTCTCAATCTTACAGCTAAAATGAAACATTTCTGGGCATCAAGTGCCAATAAGCACTACCAAGCCAGAAATTAACTTTGGCTGTTCACTTATGGATTAGGCCATGCTACGCTATTGGAATGTTTTTTTCTTGGTGACATTGCTCTATAAATTTGAGATAGCGCTGGGCAAAAACTTGTGATGAAAATTGGGCAGCGTGCGATCGCATATACTCAAGATTGAATGAAGTTTGATAAATTTCAAATTTTTCTACTGCCTCCATTAAGGCTGCTGTTGTTTGTGTGCTGAAAAATATGCCCGTTGCTGTATCGGTACAAGCGCGCAGATCGCGCACCGTTTCTAAAGCACCTCCAGCACCGTAAGCAATGACTGGAGTACCACAAGCTTGTGCTTCTACTAAGGCAATGCCAAAATCTTCACAAGCTGCATACACAAATGCCTTAGCTTTAGCCATATATTTTTTTACCACATCATCGGGTTGCCATCCAAGTATTTGGATGTTGGAACTGGCTATTTCGCGAATTTTTGGTATTTCCGATCCTGTCCCAATAATTACCAATGGGAGTTGTAATTGATTAAAAGCTTTGACGATTAAGGATACCTGCTTGTAACTGACTAACCGGGAAACTGTGAGATAAAAATCTTCTTTTTGGGTCACCAATGGGAATTTATCAATATTTACCGGTGGATAAATAACCGTTGCTGCTCGCCGATAGCAGCGCCAAATGCGACGAGCTGTATGGTGGGAATTGGCGATAAAGTAATCTACGCGATTGGCACTCAAGACATCCCACTGGCGTAAACTATGTAGTAAATATCGAGTTACCCATCCAGGTAAACCCTGTCCCAACTTGCTGTGGTGCAGATAATCAAATGTCAAATCCCAAGCATAGCGCATGGGAGTATGACAGTAACAGATATGCAACTGATCGGGAGTTGTGAGAACTCCTTTCGCCACTGCGTGGGATGAGGAAAGAATAACATCATAATCCCGTAAATCCAGTTGTTCAATTGCCAACGGTAAGAAAGGTAAGTACTTTTGCACACCATTTTGAGCATAAGGCCATTGCTGGAGAAAGCTTGTGCCAATCTGCCGTTTGTATAAATAACTGTGAGGATTGGTTGACTCAAAATCAATCAGAGCATATACATCAGCGTCTATATGTTTGAGAATTTCCTGGACTACTATTTCTGAACCCCCAGTGGCTTTAGGTGTGAGCCACTCATGAACTAAAGCATATTTTAAAGACACGGCTAACTCTCACAGGTAAAAAACAGACAAAAATAGTTGTCAGATATAGGTAATGGTTTTTTCTTTATAGGTTCCACAGGGATACGGCCACCTGATAACCTCAAGTTAGGGACTAGGTAATAGTGACTTCAGCCTCTTGACAACAAGTATTTTTTTTCAGGTGGGATTTTATGCGAATTTTAATCATGGGTGGTACTAGGTTCATTGGTGTTTATCTGACTCAACTGTTGGTAGAACAAGGGCATGAGGTGGTACTGTTTAATCGTGGGAATCGTCCTTTACCTTCTTTACCGGGAGTAGGACAAATTATAGGCGATCGCACTGACCCCAACCAACTAAAAGAAAAATTATCATCGGAGGAATTCGATGTGATTTTTGATAATAACGGTCGGGAACTTACGGATACTCAACCTTTAGCAGAAATCTATCAAGGACGGGTACAACACTTTGTATATATGAGTTCTGCGGGGGTATATCTCAAATCTGACCAATTACCGCACATAGAAGGGGATGCAGTAGATCCGAAAAGTCGCCACCGGGGTAAGCATGAAACAGAATCTTACCTAACTCAACAAAATTTACCTTTTACTGCGATTCGCCCAACTTATATTTACGGACCGGGTAACTATAATCCTTTAGAAAGCTGGTTTTTTGATAGAATTTTACGCGATCGCCCCCTTCCCATTCCTGGTAATGGCTTGCATATTACCCAGTTAGGTCATGTCAAAGATTTAGCTCAGTCCATGTTACAGGTCATCGGTAATCAACAAGCCATAAAACAAATTTATAATATTTCCGGCGATCGCTTTGTGACCTTTGATGGTTTAGCCCGTGCTTGTGCTGTAGCAGCGGGTAAATCACCTGATGCCATTAAAATAGTACATTATGACCCGAAAAAATTCGATTTTGGCAAGCGCAAAGCTTTCCCCATGCGAGTACAGCATTTCTTTGCATCAGTGAATAAAGCTATGAGAGAATTAGCTTGGCAACCTGAATATGATTTAATTTCTGGGTTAGCTGATTCTCTAGAAAAGGATTATCTCAAATCTAGACAAGATCAAGCTGAAATTGATTTCTCCTTAGATGAAGAAATTTTGCAGGCTGTCTAGGGTTTAGCCGGGACTATAGCAATTCTATTTCAAAATTTCTCCAGGTCGTTAGTCGTTTAGGTATCTAAGGGAAGAGGGAAGTTTATAAATGATTTAGGACTGCTATAGTTTAGGTGGTGGTTAAGATAAGTTTTAACCACTACGGGGCGAATAAAAGATTAATAAATCAACTATTTGAGAAGATATGCAAACTGTATTGGTGACAGGCGGAGCGGGTTTTATTGGTGCTAATTTCGTGTTAGAAGCGACGAGATTAGGATGGGCTAAAGTCATTAATTTAGATAAATTAACCTACGCAAGTAATTTAGGAACTTTAGCAGCAATACAAGATGATCCCAACTATCTTTTTGTGCGCGGAGATATTAGTAATTGTGAATTAGTTAGTTTTTTATTAGAAAAATATCAGCCAGAAGCGATTATTAATTTTGCGGCTGAAAGTCATGTTGACCGTTCTATTTTAAGTCCAGAGTCTTTTATTCAAACTAATGTGGTTGGTACATTCCAGCTATTAGAAACAAGTCGGATATATTGGGATAAATTGTCACCACTAAGACAGCAAAAGTTTCGCTTTTTGCACATATCTACAGATGAGGTTTACGGCTCACTAAGTCCCCAAGAACCAGCTTTTAAAGAAGATACCCCCTATGCGCCTAATAGTCCTTATGCAGCATCGAAAGCAGCATCTGACCATTTTGTGAGGGCTTATTATCATACCTATGGATTACCAACTTTAACCACAAATTGCTCTAATAATTATGGTCCGCGTCAGTTTCCTGAAAAGCTGATTCCTTTGACTATCCTGAATGGGATGGAAGGTCAACCATTACCTATATATGGGGATGGTCAAAATATTCGAGATTGGCTTTATGTTATCGACCATTGTCAAGCCATTAAACTGGTTCTAGAACAGGGAAAACTTGGTGAAACTTATAATGTTGGTGGAATGAACGAACAAACCAACTTACAAGTTGTGGCGAAAATTTGTGCAATTCTAGATGAATTAGCCCCTAAATCTGATTTTTCCCACTCTGATTTAATTACTTTTGTCAAAGACCGTCCGGGACATGACAGGAGATATGCAATTAATTGTAGTAAAATTATTGATGAATTAGGTTGGCAACCTCAAGAGAACTTTGATAGTGGTTTATTGAAAACTGTCAAATGGTATCTGAATAACACCGATTGGATTAATCAGGTACGCTCAGGAGAATATCAATCCTGGATAAAACAAAACTATGAAAAGAGGACAGCCTAACTAAGAATCATATCAAATCTAAAACCACCAGACAACCAACGATGTTCTTTGTGATAAAATTTAGAGCCTTTCTCATATCACTAATGGGATGCTATCTTACAAACTGTTTTGATTCCTAGATGGAATCAGATAAATGACCCCAGATATTAAAGTCAAAACTACAGAAACCCAAAAAGCAATCAAACAAGGAGTTTTCCAAGCTGTGGATAAAGGAGCAATTAACAGTGATATAGCAATTATTTGACTGACGGTTTTAAATTTCCCCCAAATATTCGCCCCTGTGATTGTAGTTTGATTGACCCGCCAACCAGCGATCGCCAATTCCCGTGCTAAAATCACAAACACCCCCCAAGCGGGAATAGTTTCTAATTCCACTAAGACTAACAAGGGCGCAAGTACGAGTAATTTATCCACTAAAGGGTCGAGAAATTTACCTAAATCAGTAATTTGGTTGAGTTTGCGCGCCAAATAGCCATCCAACCAATCAGTTAACGCTGCGACCAAGAATATGGTCAAACAGACCCATCTAGCTTGGGGTGTAGGATTATATAAGCCGTAAAGTAAAAACGGTATTCCCAAAAGTCGAGAAAAGGTAATTAAGTTGGGTAAATTCATATAGCACCAAATTAGGTTTTTAGTGTATTTGCATGGCATGATCTGTATTTTGACATGATCCACAGAACACTATGACTGAAAATAAAGATTTTCGCATTGAACGCGATTCCATGGGCGATCGCCAAATTGCAAGTAGCGCTTATTACGGTATTCAAACACTCCGAGCAGTAGAAAACTTCGATATTAGCAGCATTAGACCCTTATCTACTTATGTAGATGCTTGTTTAATTATCAAAAAAGCTACCGCTATCGTCAACGGAGAATTGGGTTGTATTCCCTCAGATATCAGTCAAGCAATTGTCCAAGCTGCTGATGAAATATTGGACGGGAAGTTACGAGATCAGTTTGTAGTAGATGTTTATCAAGCTGGTGCGGGGACTTCTCACCACATGAATGTCAATGAAGTTTTAGCAAATCGAGCTTTAGAAATTCTTGGGGAAGAAAAGGGCAATTATCAGCGGGTGAGTCCCAATGACCATGTAAACTATGGACAGTCTACCAATGATGTGATTCCTACGGCAATTCGGATTGGGGGACTATTAGCCCTCACCCACACATTACACCCCGCTCTATCAAAAGCGATCGCCGCATTAGAAACCAAAGCTGTAGAATTTCAAGATATCGTCAAATCAGGGAGAACCCACTTACAAGATGCAGTCCCTGTGCGTTTGGGTGATAATTTCGGCGGTTGGGCGCAGATATTATCAGACCACCAGAACCGCATCTATATAGCTTCTGGGGATTTAATGGTCTTGGGTTTGGGTGGTAGTGCTGCTGGTACTGGAATGAATACTCATCCCCAGTATCGCACCCGTGTGGTAGAAGTGATTTCCCAGTTGATGGAATCACCATTGGAACCAGCACCCCATTTAATGGCCGCAATGCAGAGTATGGCACCTTTTGTGAATGTTTCCGGTGCTTTACGCAATTTAGCGCAGGATTTAGTCAAAATCTCCCATGATTTGCGGTTAATGGACTCAGGCCCCAAAACTGGTTTTAAAGAAATTCAATTACCCCCAGTACAACCGGGTTCCTCAATTATGCCGGGTAAATATAACCCAGTTATGGCAGAGATGACATCTATGGTATGTTTTCAGGTAATGGGTTACGATCATGCGATCGCCTTAGCTGCTCAAGCAGGACAATTAGAATTGAATGTGATGATGCCCCTCATCGCCTATAATCTGATTCACAGTATCGAAATTCTCGGTAATACCATCGCGGCTCTGACCCAACGCTGTATTGAGGGAATTGCTGCCAACAGGGAACGTTGTTTAACTTATGCTGAAGGTAGTTTAGCATTAGTCACAGCACTAAATAGCCACATTGGTTATTTAAATGCGGCTGCTGTAGCCAAAGAATCTTTAGAAACCGGTAAATCTCTCAGGCAAATTGTTTTAGAAAGAGGGTTAATGAGTGAAGGGGAATTAGCAAAAGTGTTAGATTTGGAACAAATGAGCGCCATTGTGCCTCTAACATAAAATTCAAACACCTTACCTCACTTTTGACTCACTTCCAGGTCTCCCCTCTCCTTACCAAGAAGAGGGGCGTATAATTGTACTTATATCAATCCTATATATTATCCATGCAGACTCAAAAACCATCCGTTAGTTTGATTCGGGCTACTTCCTATGAACAGGAGGCTTTACGGGCATCTTTAGCTACCCTGCTGCAACCTTTGGGGGGGATGTCTGCCTTTGTGAAACCAGGGGATAGAGTGTTACTCAAACCGAATCTTCTCACAGGGGCCCGTCCCCATAAGGAGTGTACAACCCGCCGGGAACTGGTTTATGAAGTTGCCCAGATGGTCATAGACGCTGGTGGTCAGCCCTTTTTAGGGGACAGTCCGGCTTTTGGAAGCGCCAAAGGAGTAGCACAAGCCAATGGCTATCTCCCGCTTTTAGAAGAACTGAATATTCCTATTATTGAGTTTCACGGTAAGCGTTACCAAACTGTCAGTGAAGATTTTAATCATCTGCGGCTATGTAAAGAGGCTATGGAAGCAGATGTAGTCATTAACTTACCCAAAGTCAAATCACATATGCAGTTGACTTTAACTATGGGGGTAAAAAATCTGTTTGGTTGTGTTCCGGGTAAAATGAAAGCTTGGTGGCACATGGAAGCGGGGAAAGATACTCACCGATTTGGTGAAATGTTAGTAGAGACAGCCAGGGCAATTAATCCCAACCTAACCATTTTAGATGGTATCATCGGTCATGAAGGTAATGGACCTAGTGGGGGAGAACCCCGTGATTTGGGTATTTTAGCAGCAGCATCAGATGTATTTGCTTTAGATCGGTCAATGGTGGAAATTCTCAAGGTATCACCGGAACAAGTACCTACGGTTGCAGCTTCTCAAAGATTGGGCGTTTGTCCTGAACTTACCGAAATTGATTTTCCCCATTTACATCCAGATTTACTGACAATAACAGATTGGCAACTACCAGATCAGTTAATGCCAATTGATTTTGCCATGCCTCGGGTGATTAAGTCTACGTTTAAACATTTTTATATTAAGTTCCTCAAGGAGCCGATGAGTATTTATGGTAAAGGTTAGATTCTTAATTCTTGTTGTATGTTTAGGTGAAAACATGAAATTAGCTTGACATCTCCCCTGCTGGAAACACAGGGGATTCTAAACTGATGTTGCTACCCAGGCCAAAGCCATGCTACGCAACGTTTACGATATGATTTACTTAATCCCTTAGAGGATGTTTGATAAGTTTTCAACAGGTAATTTTTATCTTAGGGAACAGGGAACACACCGAACAGGGAACACACAAAAAACAATCAAATCCAGTCCCCTCCCCTTACAAGGGGAGGGTTAGGGAAGGGTCAAATAATTTCGATACACTAATCATGACTTGACAAACATCCTCTTAGGGGTTCTCACGCTCCCACTATGTTTTGATAGGGGCGATCGCCATCGCTCAACCCGAGAAAGTATGTATAAGTGAAATATTGTCACATACTGCTTACCCTAGCAACTCTCAGATTGCGGGTATGAACTACCTCTAGTTGCAGCATAGCCAGACTGACACCCTGTTTATAGTTCTGTATTAAAAAGTACCGCTACATTGGCAAAACTTTAAACCCATTTTTCATTTTTTTGGTGATCAAACTCTACCTAGTTAGCAGAGTTTAAGATTTACTAACTCAGATAGGGTTTTTGGGGTGATGTTCAGAGTAATTAAGATTTATTCAAGTATTTCTCATAATACTTGGGTGATACTATAATTAGGACATGGGGTTAAGGCCGTTGATTGGTAGAGCGTAAAATCCTATCCTCTTGTGGGTAGAGATGTCGGCGGTCGCCAGATATTCTGGTGCCATAAGAACACCTATCAACAGGGACGAGATTGCTCAAACACCATCCCCAAAATCCGCGATTCCTCAGCACTGGGAGTCACATAAACTTATGATCTCTATTGTCGTTAAGATAGAGATAGAGTTTTTTTGTGAATTTACCAGTATGACACAGATCGTTGTGATTGGGTTGCAAACCGCAGCGCCTTTACTGTATAGCGAACTTCTGCAAGTAGCTTATGCCAAAGTTAACTATTAGTTGCATTTATATATTTATATTACTGGCGATACTTAGCCGCATATCATCTCCGGTAAATAAAACTGAATAAAAAATGTTTGCTCATAGTCACAACTGTCAAACTGCATAAGTTGATCAATATGCATAAGTTTCTGACATCTGTCGTCCCACCGTCTCACTAGGTCCAATCTTTTGGACACAGCAATACATCAAGGCTAGAGATAGAGCAATGACGAATAATCCGCAAGAACCTGGTGAATACGATGCTGTACTTGGTGGACAACATACAGCGCCACAGTTCGCAGCAGTTTTAGGTGGTATGGAAGGGGTGATATTACGCTTTAGTAATCCTAATCCCCAGGTGAGAATCCTCGGAATTGCACAAGCTTTCAATTATGGCGAACTGGGTTTAGATTTCTTAATTCAGGCTTTAAATGATGAGTCACCAAAGGTACAATATGCAGCTTATTCGTTGTTGCAGTCTCGCACAGAAGCCAAGGCCAAAGAGGCGTTAAGAATATTTGAGGACGGAATAGAGTTATACTCAGTTGTAGGGGCAGACTATACTCACCTGCGCGACTTACTCGCAAAACAGAAGTGGAAAGCAGCTGATGACGAAACAAAGCGGGTAATGTTAGCTGTTGCGCAAAGGGAAGAGGAAGGCTGGTTAAATATTCAAAGTATTCATGACTTTCCCTGTGCAGACCTTGGTACCATTGACCAGTTGTGGTTAAAGTACAGCGATGGGCTGTTTGGTTTTTCTGTTCAAAAGCAGATTTATGAAAGTTTGGGGGGAACTCAAGAGTGGGACTATGAAGTTTGGAAAGCTTTCGGGGACAGAGTAGGATGGAGGAAGACTAACCATTGCCTGCAATGCACTGAGATTAATTGTGATAGGAGAAATCAAACGGTACAAATGCCTAATTTTTTAGCTCTTTGGTGTTGTGTGGAGTCTTGTTTTGTGGGTGGTCGAGATTTGTTTATTTCTCTGATTTCTAAACTGTCCAATTGTAGCATATGAGGGTGACACAAAAATGTAAACTTTTATTGTGAATTGGCGGTCATGCCCTGTCTGACTGTACTAGCTATACCAAAAATTAGCAATTGCCATTCGCTCAAGCTTTAGCTATGATATAGCGTGCGATCGCCCTATGGCTGCGCCACGCCAGCTATCGCGCAGATCCCAAGGTAATCGCTCAACAAGAGCCGCCATAAACGCTCTAGGAAAGGTCAAAAATCAGAAATTTATTCTCACTTCGCCATATAGGAACTGGGGATAAATAGACTGGGCGTTTATTATCCAGCGGGAGTATGATATTTTTAATACAGCAATAAGTAAACCCAGTGTTGAGGAATGATGAATAATCCACAGGAACCGGAAGGACATGATACTGTGCTTAATATTCCAAGTCAAGCGCCGGAGTTACCAGCCCTTTTAAATGCTATTCCCAGCCTGAGATGTCGCTATTCTTATCCTCACCCACAAGGCTTGAATCATCGAGGCGAAAATCTAGCCAATGGTGTTTGACCATTAGCTAACTTTATAAAGCTTTTTGTCGGGTAGTTATTAGGATAGGAATCGAAATAAATAGCTGAACCATAAAGATCGGTGGTGGTTTAGCGACAGGATAGCCCAACTTATAACTGCTCATATCTCCTAGACAAATTTCATACATTAATAATTCATTTGCCATTTATACTAATGAGTAACAATGCTGTGAGCACCGCAAGTCCCCATGAAAAACTAGTCCAGCAATTAGACTTAATGCTTCGCGCCCGCTATCCACTACTTTATATAGTCGGAGCCGAAGAAGAACCCATAGAAGAAGTACTACAACAAGTCACGCAACTATCCCAGTCACAGCGTCAGTTATTATTCTGGGACATAGTTACCGGTTGGAATGACAACGGAAACGATAAAGGATCCGTCATGAGTGCATTAGCCAGAATAGCCAAAGCACCAGAAAACACAACTACTATATTTGTATTGCGTGATATACATTTTATCCTCAAAAGCCCGGAGATGGAAAGACATGCTCCCGTGATTCGCGCGCTCAAAAATCTGACTCGACAACTCAACCGCACCCGTCAGACCCTCATCCTCACCAGTCATACATTAACCATTCCTCCAGAATTACAAGAAGAAATCACAGTTATTGATTTTCCTTTACCAAAGATTGCAGAGATTGATTACTTGATTCACCAACTAGTGGTTCCTGAGAAACTCAATTTAAGCGGACTAGGAAAAGAGCAACTCATCAAAGCCTGTGAAGGATTAAGTCGCGCTAGAATTCGGCGAGTTTTAGCAGCAGCTTTAGCCGCCAAAGGACAAGTAAACGAATCAGATATTGACGGAGTTTTAGAAGCCAAGAAACAAGCAGTTCGCCAAACAGGAATATTAGAATTTTACACAGCCCATGAATCATTAAAGAATGTTGGGGGATTGGAAAATCTTAAACAGTGGGTGCGGATGCGTCAAGATGCGTTTACCGAAGAAGCTCGACGGTATGGAATACCTAACCCCAAAGGAATTTTACTTGTAGGAATACAAGGAACTGGTAAATCATTATCAGCCAAAACCATCGCCCATGAATGGCGTTTACCTCTCTTACGCTTAGATGTAGGTAGACTATTTGGGGGAATAGTGGGAGAAAGTGAGAATCGCATTCGCAAAATGATTCAATTAGCAGAAGCTATTTCTCCGTGTGTATTATGGATGGATGAAATAGATAAAGCATTTGGTAATATCAATAGTAGTGCTGATGGTGATTCTGGCACCTCTCGCCGGGTATTTGGGACATTAATTACTTGGATGCAAGAAAAAACAAGTCCAGTCTTTATGGTAGCTACGGCCAATAATGTGCAAATTCTCCCAGCTGAGTTATTAAGGAAAGGGCGCTTTGATGAAATATTCTTTTTAAATTTACCTACAGAACAAGAACGTCATGATATTTTCAAAGTCCACCTGCAAAAAATTCGTCCCTCCCAACTGCGAGACTTTGATTTACCCAAACTTGCTGAACATACAGAAAACTTTAGCGGTGCTGAAATTCAGCAAGTGATTATTGATGGAATGCATCAAGCTTTTGGTAATCTGGTAAATGGTAATCGGCGTGATTTTAACACAGATGATATTTTAGCCGCTATATCAGAAACCGTACCTTTAGCAGCCATAGCCAAAGAACAAATCGCTAGTTTAAAACGCTGGGCTGCGGAAGCAGGAGCCAGAACAGCTTCTATAGATACCCAATTAGTTGAGGAGTTAAAAAACTATTCTCAGCAACAAGGCTTAACTCCCCTAGAAGTAGATTAAAAGAAAGGGGAATAGGTGAATATTCTCTCCTGCGAAAATATCATAATCATAACATGACTATTCCGCTAGAAGCAATTACATTGAGGAGTTTTATATGTCTCATTTTACGACTATCCAAATCCAAATCAAAGAGGGGGAAATTCTGCATCAAGTACTACGAGAGTTAGGTTATACCGTAGAAAAAAACACCAATGTACGGGGTTACATGGGTGATAGCACAACAGCCGAATATGTCATCCCCCAAGAAAATGGTTATGATTTAGGCTTTCGTCCACAGGGAGAAAATTATGAATTAGTTGCAGATTTTTGGGGTGCAGAAATTGATGAACAGGAGTTTGTCAATCATATTAGTCAAAAATATGCCCACAAAATCTTGATGAAGACAATTGAAACTGAGGGATTTAATATAGAAACAGAAGAAATATTAGAAGATGGTACGATCAGGGTTGTAGTAGGTAGATGGGTTTAAGGGTTAACATCTCTGTTTTACCTCTGTATATTACATCCCCCTGGTGAAGCACGGAAATAAAATTTCTACTCACCCTTTCTCCTATTCATCAAGAGAGGGTTGGGTTGAGGTTTTATCAGCGTTATCAAAAAATGAACTGCTCCCAGTTTAAAAGTATTATTGCTTATAATGAGGATAAAGGAAGAAGCATCATGGCAGAATATCAAAAAGTTGAATATCACATTGGTAAAGATGGTAAGATTGTCGAAAAGGTTTTAAATGCAACCGGATCTAGTTGTGTAGAAACGACACGAGGTTTAGAAAAATCCTTGGGAGCAATAGAATCTCAGGAACTTTTACCTGAATATTACGAACCAGATGGGTTAATCAATATATGTGAAAATCAATCCTTGCAGCAGTGGTGATGACATAATATCATTCCTGTCGAAATCGCAGCAGCACACAAATATCTTGGAAATAAGATTTATCTTCTCATGCATAATAAAAGTGAGTTAGACAGTATGATTTTATCTTTTAAACCATTTTTATCTCAAAAATATGTCAATAAATAATATGCTAGAACAAATAAATCATCTTACTTTTGGTATAATTATGGTAGTGGCGATTTATCTGGTTTTGTCATCACTATTTTTAGAAAAATCTCAAGCTCTCCCTATTATCAATCAACCTGTAATTTCTCCAAACACCGAGAGAAAAATCCAAGATTTAGAAATTCAATGTCAACGACTCAGAGAAGAGTTAAAACAACAAGCTCAACAATTACAAAGTGATTTTCAGTGTGAGACTTTTACCCAACTGCAAACCTTACTCAGCAACTATCCTACAGTCAAGAAAATGGCTCTAGCACAACCTGAATTACCTGCTAAAAACATACTGTCCCTATTCACATCTTTAGAGCAACTTATTTCTAGTTGGGGTTATACCCCCATTGGTGAAACTTGGGAACAGGTAAACTATCATCCCCAATTACATCAAGCTGATAGTGATGAGATCCTAGAAGGAGAATTAGTATATATTCGTTTTATTGGTTATCAAAAAGGTGATAATATTCTCTATCCAGCTAAGGTTAGTCGCACTCTTCCAGGTAGATATAATAAATGTTAAAATCTTTCATATCGTAGGCTGGGGTTACTAACTTAAAACTTCAGCAATCACAGATAATAAATCTATACTTAAATATCCCGGTATACTACGGCATTTTTAAAACTGCCGTATTAGATAATTATTGTCAAATAATACCACCTTTTCAGGTGCAATTTTACCATTGCTAGAAGCAAAAATGAAAAATTTCATGACCTCATGGTTTTGTTGATTTACGTTGAAACCAAACCTACTTTCAATCTTGAATTATGACAACTGTTGCAATTGATTTTGGTACAAGTAATACTGTGGTCAGTATTTTAGAACCTGATACTCAATTACCTAAAAGTTTACGTTTTCCTAATCTATCCCGTTTATTTATTGGTGCTTCTGCTCACGGTGAAAGATTAGAAATTCCAGTTATTCCCAGCGTACTCTTTATTAAATCACATAACCAGGTGATCTTAGGTGAAGGGGTCCGCAGTCAAAGACTAGGACTTTCTCAAAGTTACCCTCCTGAGCGATTATTTAAAAAATTTAAACGTGATTTAGCTGGAGATTATCAATCACCCCCGATACATATCGAGGGAAGAGATTATGATTCTAGATCAATATGTGAGTTATTTATTCAAAGTATTTGGAGAGAAATTAAAAAACAAAATATTAAACCAAATCATTTAGTTTTTACTGTTCCTGTTGGTGCTTTTGAACGTTATTTAGATTGGTTTCGAGACTTGGGAGCAAAGTTAAATGTTCCTGAGGTTTCAATTATAGATGAATCTACGGCTGCTGGCTTGGGATATGCTATCAAACATCCTGGTGTGTTGATGTTAGTGGTGGACTTTGGCGGAGGAACTCTAGATTTAAGTTTACTCAAAACAGTTCCTCATTCTAGTCCCAATGGTAATTTACGCGCTGAGGTTTTAGCTAAATCTGAAGCTTATGTAGGTGGAGAAGATATTGATATTTGGATAGTAGAAGATTATTTACGTTCTCAGAATTTAAGACGGGAACAATTAGGCAAAATTGCTTATCAAAATTTGTTAGAAATTGCCGAAAAGCTAAAAATTCAATTATCCAAAAATCAATCTGTTAGTGAAACATGGTTTGATGATGAATCTTTTATGTCTTATGAATTGAGAATGAATCGTGAAAAATTAGAGGAGATTTTAGAAAATAGACAATTTTTACAACAGTTGCGGGAAGCTTTAGATGATGTGTTAGGAATTGCTTTCAAAAAAGGTATTCATAAAAATGATATTGATGAAGTCTTATTAGTAGGAGGAAGTTGTTTAATTCCGGCAGTCAGACAACTAATTATATCTTATTTCGGTAAGAATAAGGTAAAACTTAATAAGCCCTTTGATGCTGTGTGTCATGGTGCTTTAACTGTGAGTAAATTTACACAGGTTGATGATTTCTTGCATCATAGTTACGCTATTCGTTTATGGGATGCTTACAGTAGAACATATACTTATCATCGCTTATTTACACAAGGTACAAAATATCCTTGTGAATCTAAAGCATGGTTAAATTTACAAGTTGCAAATAATGGACAAATGGAGGTGCATTTGGATATTGGTGAATTAGGCGATATGACGCAAACAGAAATCGCTTTTGATGCGTCAGGAAGAATGACAAGCAGTATTGTCCAACACCAAGAAACTTATCGTTCTTTAGATAGTCAGCATCAAAAGGTTTGTGTAGCTAAACTTAACCCCCCCGGAGAAGCAGGTTTTGATAGGATATCTGTGTTATTTTACGTAGATTCTCATCGGACTTTATTAGCTACTGTGAAGGATTTATTGACCGGTGAGATATTGGTTGATAGGGGAGAAGTATATAAGTTGAGGTAATGTCATGATCATTAGTAGTAACTGCTAAATATCCTCTAAAATCGCTATGGCGCAAGCAGATGGCTGCTTATCCATTTCATTTGATTGATCACTAATTGGCTTAACCTACTCTTAACATAAAAGCCAACATTACAGTCAGCGGCGCTACTAAAGTCAGGAATACAACACTTGTGTAGAAAATTGTATCAAAAATACCAGCTAATAAAGCACTAATATGAAAGTTGCCAAACTGTCAAAATTTTTCCCTGCTACATAATTGACCTGAAAAAAATAGTTAGAATAACATCAATACTCTCTTTTAGAGGGTTAACCTACCACAAAAGTGACAAATTTCAATTTGTATGAATGCAACTAGCCAGTCTGCCAGCCCTACCGATACATATTCCCATCGTTTGGCAGACATTGTGGGAACTGCGATCGCTCTAGTGACTCTAACACTACCTGTGTTTGTCATTGCCCACTATTCAACTGATGCTTCAAATAACCAGCAACCCCCAACCCATACACCACCAAGAAGTGGAAATTAAAAAATACTTACAACAAAGGGATCACAGCCAGTTAGCTCGAGAAAGGAGAAAACAGATTGTGAGCTAAGATTTTGAATGTGTAGACAGAGCAGCCTGAGGAAGTTGGCGACGGCGGGAATCCCTCTTTCTGTGAACAGATATCTTGATGTTTTCCTAGAGATGTATATATAGTTTGACATCCTTCCTCTGGCCGCAGCGTTTCCTGTATGCGTCGGATGACTCCCGCTCACAAAGTTTTAGCGGTAAGATGAATTGTACCGCAGAGACTTTGGTAGCATACTAATAGGGGCAATTCACCAATTGCCCCATTAAAGCTGGGTAGTTGTGACAATCAAGCAAAATTACTGGGTTAAGTCAGAAGACAGAACATTACAGTACTGTGAAACACACAGGAATTCAAGCTTGTGGCTGCGACGTGAAATACCAGGTGTTACTTGTACCAAAAAGCGGTTTTCTGTATAGGCGCAGCCTTCCCGCAAGGTAGCAAGAATCTCCCCTTCTAAGGTTAGTGGGGGAGTGTGAAATACATCGCATCAGTTGTGGGTACTTGACAAATGTGTACAAGCAGCCAAACTGAATGCTAATTTAATTTACCGTTATCAGAGGAGTTTTTTTTGTGGACTTATCCCGTATTCCTGCTCAACCAAAACCGGGTATACTCAATGTTTTAATTGAAATCCCCGGCGGGAGTAAAAATAAATACGAGTTTGACAAAGATTTACAAGCCTTTGCCCTGGACAGAGTGCTTTATTCTTCCGTACGATATCCTTATGACTACGGTTTTGTACCTAACACCTTAGCTGATGACGGCGATCCTCTCGATGGTATGGTGATTATGGATGAACCTACCTTTCCAGGCTGTGTGATTGCCGCACGACCAATTGGGATGTTAGAAATGATCGACGGCGGTGATCGCGATGAGAAAATTCTTTGTGTTCCTGACAAAGATCCGCGCTACGCTCATGTAAAATCTCTCAAAGACCTAGCACCACACCGATTAGAAGAAATTGCCGAATTTTTCCGCAGTTATAAAAATTTGGAAAAGAAGGTTACAGAAATTCTCGGTTGGCAAGATGTTGACAAAGTTGCACCCTTAGTAGAGAAATTTATTAGGGCTGCTAAAGCATAATACAAAAGCTCACAGTTATCAGTTATGAGTTATGAGTTATGAGTTTTGGTTTTTAACTCCTAACTCTAACTGTCCATTACCTTTGTCAAGACACAAACAGCCTTGGCCAGTTGTGAACGGCAAAAAATGCTCTAAAAATCTGAAAAAAAATGCAGCGTACTCTCCTTTTGGCAAAAATTCATAACTGTACCCTCACGGGGGCAAATATCAACTACGTGGGTAGTATCAGCATCGACCAAGTATTGTTGGACAAAGCTGGAATTTTACCCTATGAGCAAGTGCAAGTAGTGAATAATGCTAATGGTGAGCGTTTTATTACTTATACAATACCAGCCCCAGCTAATTCCGGCGTGATTGAACTCAATGGCGCTGCAGCACGTCTAGGAATTTCAGGCGATCGCGTGATTATTATGGCTTATGGCCAGTTTACGCCAGAAGAGTTACAAAATTACGCTCCTAAGGTAGTCCTGGTGGACGAAAACAACCGACCATTAGAAGTCTAGTCCTGGGTAAGTACTTATAGAAAACAATTAACGCTCTCCTGTGCATCCATCAGGAGAGCTAGGAGGTTAGTTTTGTGCCATCAGCTTTTCTTTATCCCGGCGGCGTTTTTTAGCGTAAAGCTGAATTGTCACCGCCATCAAGATGATCAAGCCAAAAACCACCCAAACTGTAATATCTGTTGGTAGATTATTTTTAAACACAGCCAATAAGACAATCACCAGTAACATCACGGTCGGTGCTTCATTTAAAGCCCGCAACTGCTGACCACTCCAGCGACACTCATCGGCGGCCAACTGTTTCATTAGACGACTACAGTAATAATGATAACCTACTAGAAGACAAACAAATAGTAGCTTAATGTGCAACCAACCCTGTTTTAAAACTTCGGGTTCAGTGCTTAATAAACCTATAGCCATTGCTACGGTTACCAACATTCCCGGAGTGGTAATGATGTTGTAGAGCCGTTTTTCCATAATCTCATACTGAGTTTTCAGTATGGTTTTTGCTGGTTCTGGTTCTTGGTTGGCTTCTACATGGTAGATAAATAGACGTACTAGATAGAATAATCCCGCAAACCAAACTACAATGCCAATCAAATGAAATGCTTTAAACCACGAGTAAGCCATGAACTCAAATCTCCATCAATTTTATTGTTAATAAAAATTGGATAAATGCAGTCTTAAATAATATTATCAAAAGCGAGAAAATCATTGTTCACTAGCCTTGACCATACTTAAACTTAGACAAAAAAATGATTTTTGATTGAATTACACAGGAGTTACTAAATAAACACTGAGCCACATATCAAACGCCTAAAATATGTTTTTGGAGACATTTCGACTGACTCTTGTAATTTATTCTCTATAGTTATTCCGATAACTTACCCAATCACTGAAACAGATAAGTTGAGATTTTGAATTGTTCAAGTATTTTCCTGGCTCTATAATATCGATTTTTCCCAGATTTAGCTATTTTCTGACTAGGTATTTATCCGCCGGACAAAGGGTAAAAGGTCTTCTAAAATCTCTTTGTGGTAGTGTTCTTGAGGGTAATGTCCGACATTGTTAATTTTTATTAATTCGGCATGAGGTACAGAATGAGCAAATTTTTCTGCTACATCTATGGATAGCCAAGGGTCGATCATTCCCCACTGAATCAGAATGGGTTGTTCCCATTGCTGAAAGCCAGATTCTATTTCCGACATTGATTTGTCTAGTTGTAAGTTGCGAATAGTGGCCAGCAGACTTCGCCCCGCAGTGGAAGCTTTTAAAAATGGTTTGCGATAAATATCTAAATCTTCATCTTCGATGCGGTAACGACTACCGCCTTCTAGTGTGCGATCAACCAACAGAGGGTCTTGGGTCAGCATTTCACCAGCCAATGGTAAACCCAGTTGTTTGATTTTCCAAGGTAATTTGGCAGTGGTGGAAATTGGTGTGTTTAAAATAGCTATGTTAGCAATTTGTTCTGGATGGCGCAAGGCATATTGTAACCCTACAGAGCCTAAAAATCCCTGAACAACTAAAGAAAAACGTTCCAATTCTAAGGCTTTGATGAATCCTTCTAAGGCGGTGATAAATTTATCGGGTGTGTAGGAAAAATCCCATTTTTCTGGCTGGGCGGAAAAGCCATAACCAATCCAATCAGGGGCGATCGCTCTGGTTCCTTGACTGGCTAAAGCCGGCATAATGTTCCGCCAACTGTAACTCTGTGATACTAAACCGTGTAGTAACACCACAGGCAGTAAATCTGTTTTGCCAATGGGTTCAGATTCCCGATAAAACCATTGTAGAGAATCTACGGTAATTTTATGTTCTTTTAAAGACACGTTATGTTCCTAAGAAAATCTCAAAACTATTTTTTATTTTCAATAGAAATAATCATCTCACGAATTGCGTCAGCTGTGGCCGGTGCTAGTAAAACCCCATTGCGGTAGTGTCCAGTGGCTAAGAGGACGTTACTAAAGCCTAGTAGTTTGTCAATCACTGGCGCGGGACGATTTTCAGGACGGGGACGTAAACCCGACCAGGTGCGAATAATTTCGGCTGTGGCTAAATCTGGGCAAAAGGCGATCGCTTGCTGCCAAACTTGATCTAACAATTCTTGATTAGGTGGGATTTGATCATCATGACTAGGAAACTCTACCGTCGCACCCACCCAATAATTACCATTCCCCACAGGGACAATATGTACATCATTCCCAGTCACAACCGGCTGAAACTCAGGATTATTGCCTAATGGTCGTTCTAGACGTACTTGTAACGCTTGTCCTAGTACCGGACGAATATTTACCCTCTGGTTTAGTTGTGCTGTGAGTGATGTAGAACCTAGTCCCGCTGCTACGACTATGCAATCAGCGTTAATTTTACCCTCTGTAGTGGCAAGTGCAGGAAAGTTATTACCTTCTTGTTCAATGCCCAAAACATCCACACCAAATTTAAACCTTACCCCATTGTATTGGGAAGCCTCAACCAAAGCTAAGGTCAAAGCCCTGGGATTTAGTTGACGGTCTTGGGGAGAATACACCGCAGCGGTAACTTGAGGGTGATTCACTTGAGGACAAAAAGTTTTGAGTTTGGCTGTGTCCCAAATTTCTAACTTCCAGCCTTGAGAGTGGCGAATTTCCGCCAGTTTTTCCCACTCTGGTAAATTTTCTTCTGCCCCTAAAAGCTTGATCATCCCTTGGCGGTTAAAAGGAATTTTACGACCTGTTAAAGCTTCTAATTCGGGAATTAAGGTTTCGTAGCGTTGGATGCTTGTTTGTCGCCTTTGCCAAGCTTGACCTTTGATTTTATGGCTAATCACACCCATTAAAACCCCTAGTGCCGCACCTGTGGAAGCTTGGGCGGGTGGTTGACGGTCAATGACTGTAATGTTAAGACTCTTAATTAGGCTGAGTTCATAGGCGATCGCCGCTCCCACAATACCACAACCGATAATCACTATATCCATGTTTTTAGAGGAATTTATCTTGGTATTTCTTGTTTCTATTGTGCGATCGCTTCTGGTGCTGCGCTGGGCGCAATCGCCTGAGCAATAATCTGTGGTGATGATCTTTTGATTAATTATACAAGAGTGGGGAAGTCTGGCTATTTAGCGGAAAAATTCGCGCTTTTCAAAGCCAAACATATTCGCTACCAAGGAGTTAGGAAAACTTTGGACTTTTTGATTATAAGCTTGTACAGCTTGATTATAACGCCTGCGTTCCACAGCCAGGCGTAGTAGCGCGAGGCTAACTCCAGCACATCTGGGGCAATTTCTTCGGGAATTCTCTTTTCTGGATTGTTCATCATAGTATCTACCAACTACCACCAGCGCCACCGCCACCGCTACTACCGCCGCCAAAACCATCACCACCCCCACTACTACCGTCCCCGCTACTACCGTCGCCAAAACTATTACCACCGCCGCCGCTACTGCCGGAGGTAAGATAAATCACATATCCGAACAATAAAAATATTCCCACCAGTCCGAAGCTACGTAACATCACCCATATGAAAGGAGGTTCATTCTCAGTCACCCCTGCTCTAGGTACAATGGCCACTGTATCAGGTTCAGAGGCTAAAACGACTACCAGCGCCTTTGTTCCCGCTAGGATACCACCTTCAAAATCCCCTTGTTTAAATTTGGGGATAATCTCGGTATCAATAATATTTCCCACTCTAGCATCGGGTAAAATCTCCTCTACACCGTAGCCAGTTTCAATTTCTACCCGGCGATCGCCTACTGAGATTAAGAATAATACACCATTATCTTCTCCTGCTTTGCCAATTCCCCAGTAGTTAAATAATTCGGTGGCAAAGTCTTTAGGAGAAGCTGCTGATAAAGTGCTTGGTACTGTGACTACAGCCATTTCTGTACCCCTGTTCACCTCTAAATCAGAAATCATCTGATTAATTTGGGCTTGTGTATCCTCACTGAGGATACCCGCCATATCAGTTACCCAATCACTAGATTCCTGGCGGGGATTGGGGACTTCTTGAACTGTCACTGCTAGGCTAGGTAGAGGCGCAAAAATTACAGATAAACCCACAGATAAATTAAATATTATCACGCAAATATAATGGGGTTTATTCTCGTTAAAATTAAATTGCATTGGTTTGGCCTCGATATGGCAAAGGTCTAGAGATTATCTAGTTCACATCAGTGAATATCCCAAGACCGGACAGCAGGTAGAGAGGAAAACAACAAACTGCTTACCCTCTACCCATTGTATTCTAGCTAGTGCCTAATGTACTTATGATTTCCCACTGCTATCAGGAAGCAGTTGCAGGAATTGGTCAATATCTCCCAAAGCTGCTTGGTAGTTATTCAAAGCCGGCTGTGTATTACCCTGTCCAGCAGCTTCATCAATTTTAACTAAGTGGTTCAGCAAATCTCGGTTTTTTTCCCGTGCTGTGGGTTGGGACGAAGGCAGGAGATTGGGAATAATATAAGTCATGCTCAACCTAGCTTCTGTCATCGGACCATGTATAAAATTACCTACATTAATCCAATCCTTTTTTTCAATCAGGGTTTTTAGTTCTGCAGCGCGATCGCGCACAGCCTGAATTTTGGGAACATATTCCTGAATTCTCTCTAGTTGAGTTGCTGAGTAGGTTGGAGGTGCAACTGTGCCACTAGGACCACCACAGCTAATAAGTAATGTGGCTAATAATACTAAAATCAGCGAAAAAATCGAGCGTTGACGCGCCATAAACTGAATTGAATTTGTTTTGTATGTGCCGACTAACAGTGTAATTTTAGATCGTTGGGGTGATTTATCGTTCTACTTCACAAGGTATTTTCCTGAAAAATCTAGTTATGGGGGTTGGTATTTTGGCTTTATTCCATAATTACTGAGTACTTTGAGGAAAATTAAGTATAATTACTCAAGATAACCCTGAGCAGTCTCCCAAGACTTAATCAGCAGTTGTTAATCTCCAGAATTGTCAAGAAAGGGAAATTTTAAATTTGCTAAGTATCAAAGGTACTGATAAGCTCCAAACACTAATATAATCAGCCTTCTGGCGGTTTTTCTGTCCTAACATTCCCCATAGTTCCGTAAAATATAGGAGTGTTTTTTCGTGAACGCATCTGAACAAGCAACAAACCTTGAACTCGCCAGCAAGATTGCTACCGTAGTGAATTTGTTTAAATTGGAGTTTCCTGATGCTAAATCAGATCTCAAACCTTGGAAGAATGACCCAGATACCAGGGAGTTGGTAGATCCAGATTCTATAGACATCGGTTTTCACTTTCCGGGAATCAGCAAATCTTGGCGCAGTCGCAGTATCTTAATTCAAATCCGCTTTTACCAAGATCCCATAAGTGACTCACGGCGTGCCATTGGTTTAGAAGTTGCAGGTTTTGACCACCGTGGTGAGGCGTGGCGACTGTCTACAGTAGAAAACTGGAGTTTTGTCGGTATGTGTGAACCTGCTCCAGAAGTCGGTGACAAACTCAAGCAGATTTGTCGGCACATTTTAGAGGTGTTTAATAAACCTAGTGATTAAGACTCATTAATCAGGGGTCTTGGTGTTTTACACTTACCATCGACACAATAGGCTGATTGATAGGTACTCTCACGCTTGCCAAAAAGAGTATAACGGTGGTCGCGGATTTGTTCATAAAAGCGATCGCCCACCCACTTCATCCCAGGTAAACCCCGGTAAGCATCTACAAATACTCTTCCCATAGGTAATAACCTCCCAATCTCTTCAGCAGCGTCACTACCTTGCCAACGTCTTTGCGGTGTATCGCCATCAATTAAAATTAAAATCATCCCCAGTTGACAATCTTGGGGGGTAATTCCCCACCGTGCTAGTGTTTGTTCATCTTGCATGGGAACGTAGCGAAACAGCCTTCCTTGCTCTAGGGTTTCTAGTAATTGCACTAGGGTAACACAGAGATTACAGTTTCCATCGTAGATAACGTAGTAATTCATAAAATTGACTTCTTTGGATGGAGGTAGATAGGTAGTGAGGAAAATAAGTACAAAGACTGAGGCAAAAGTGTGACTTTTTGAGTGGAAATAAAACCAACATCTCCCCATTCCTCAATTAGGTACACTAGAATTTAATTCTAAATCATCTAGGAATACCAAAGAGAATGTCTAAAAAGCGTAATTCACCATTACCCAGTAATCTCTTTCCCTCCCAAACTCCCTATCAGTCAGAGAACTGGGAGGAGAGAGTCGCCCAGGTAGGGTATCGCTTTAACCGACAGTATCAAAAGCAAGACTTGGAATTACCAGCAGAAATACAGGAAATGCCCATATATCAAGAATGGGTAGCGGGGATTTTGTCAGGGAGAATTGTTTCTCCTTTTTGGGAAATTGCTCAACCGAAAAAAAACCAGCAATGTTTAGATATTGGCTGTGGTGTCAGCTTCTTAATCTATCCTTGGCGGGATTGGTCAGCATATTTTTATGGTCAAGAAATCAGCACTGTGGCGCGGGATACCCTCAATTCCCGTGGTCCCCAATTGAATTCTAAGCTGTTCAAAGGTGTAGAGTTGGGGCCAGCCCATCAATTAAACTACTCGCCCAACCAATTTGATTTGGCGATCGCTACAGGTTTTAGCTGCTACTTTCCCCTAAAATATTGGGATGCTGTGTTACTAGCAGTCAAGGGGGTGTTAAAACCAGAGGGACATTTTGTATTTGACATCCTCAACCCAGAACACCCTTTAGCAGAAGATTGGGCAGTTTTGGAAACATATTTGGGGGCTGAAGTATTTCTAGAACCGATAGCCGATTGGGAAAAAATCATCAAAGCTACTGGTGCAAAAATAGTGAAGCAGCAATCAGGAGAATTATTTGATTTATATAAAGTCAAGTTTTGATACTTTTCTAACTTTCAGAACTCCATACTGTATAACCTTAGGCTGAGGACTTAAGTATTGATCTTGAGAAGAATGAGGTCAGGTAGTAATCCACTGTGGATTATGCAGATGAACTCAATACAGGAGTTTTTTTTTATGGCTGATGCAATCCAAAACGTTGACCTAGATAGCACCATCTCCGCATTGCAAACAGACCTGACATCTATCCCTACAGACCAAGCCATGGCTATCATCAATACTTGGCAGCAACAACTCTCAGGAACTGACCTAGCTGAAGACTTGGGTGAACTGAAAGAGGCGCTCCTCAGTGGCGATGCGGCATCCATTGCGGATATTCTGGTTGACTTAGGTGAAGATACTCAAAGCGCAGCAGCTAACGCTACCGGTAACATAGCCGATAAAGTGCAGCGACTCGGAGAAATGCTTTGTCAAGCTGGTAATTCTTTGGGCTAGTTGTAAATCTTTTCCATTTCATCTAGGATAGCAGACATAATGGGCATGAGCAACTGTGTCTCTACCCACAGTAACCACTGTATACAAGCAAACAACCTAATAAGTTGTGTCCCTGAGTACATTGTGAACTGGCAAGTCTTAACTGATAATTGTTAAGGAACCTCACCCCCCTTTGATTTCCGGTCAAAGTCTCCCCTGGGGTGGGGTTCTTTTTCAGGTTCATACAACAGTAAATATATGGGCTACAACGGCAAAACCCTGGCGGAACTTTATCAAAATACACTCCTCAATGACGTACTGCCATTTTGGGAAACATATTCCCTGGACTGGGAGCATGGCGGCTATTTCACCTGTTTAGACCGCAGTGGTCAGGTTTATGACACAGATAAATTTATCTGGTTACAAAATCGTCAGGTGTGGACTTTCTCCATGCTATGCAACCAGCTAGAAAAACGGGAAACCTGGTTAGCAATTGCCAAAAATGGGGCGGATTTTCTGGCTCAACATGGCAGAGATACTGATGGTAATTGGTACTTTGCCCTTACCCGTGCAGGTCAGCCACTGATAGAACCCTATAATATATTTTCTGATTGCTTTGCCGCCATGGCATTTAGTCAATACGCCTTAGCTTCTGGCGCAGACTGGGCTAAAGATGTGGCGCTCCAAGCCTATAACAATGTTTTGCGCCGTCAGGATAATCCTAAAGGCAAATATAACAAGACCCATCCGGGTACTCGCCCCATGAAGTCCTTAGCTGTACCCATGATTTTAGCTAATCTCACTTTAGAAATGGCATGGCTGCTACCCAGTGAAACCCTTGAGAATGTCCTAGCTACCACTGTTAAAGAAGTGATGACGGGTTTTCTTGACCAGGAACGGGGACTGATGTATGAGAATGTCACCCCTAACGGTTCTCACATTGATTCCTTTGAGGGGCGGTTAATTAATCCCGGTCATGGCATTGAGGCTATGTGGTTTATTATGGATATCGCTAGCCGGAAAAATGATACTGATACTATTAATCAAGCTGTTGATGTGGTGCTAAATATCCTCAATTTTGCCTGGGATAATGAACACGGCGGATTATATTACTTTATGGATGCAGAGGGTCATCCCCCCCAGCAATTGGAATGGGATCAAAAACTATGGTGGGTGCATTTAGAATCTTTAGTTGCATTAGCCATGGGCTATCGCTTGACGGGGCGTGAGTCTTGTTGGCAATGGTACCAGAAAATGCATGATTATACTTGGTCACACTTTGCTGATCCTGAAGGTGGGGAGTGGTTCGGTTATCTCAATCGTCGTGGGGAAGTGTTGTTAAATCTCAAGGGCGGTAAGTGGAAGGGGTGTTTCCATGTACCCCGTGCATTGTATCTTTGTTGGCAACAGTTTGCAGCGCTCAGTTAACTGGGATTTTTCCCAGTATAGCCTCTGTGCAAGGTCTGTGGGGAGTGGTACAGGTAAAAGAAGATGACAAAAGAGATTAATTTAATTGCTGTTGCGGATAAATTCACACATCAAGGTCAGGTTGTAGCCATTCAGTCTTTGGGGAATGGTAATATTAATGAAACTTTTCTGGTAACTCTCAATTGTGCCAAGCTACAGCATTTTGTGTTGCAACGCATTAATACCCAGGTGTTTCGGCAGCCGGAATTGGTAATGCAGAATATGCGTATTGTCACAGATCATGTTGGCGATCGCCTTAAAGATAGCCCAGTTAATCGCCCCTGGAAGTTTCCCCGGGTTTTATCAACTGAAGATAGTCAAGACCTGTGGTTAGATGAGAATGGCCGCTGTTGGCGAGCTATTAGCTTTGTGGAAAATGCCCAATGCTTCGACACCCTGGAAGATAGTTACCGCGCCTCAGAAGTCGGCTATGCTTTGGGGATGTTCCATCATCTCATCAGTGACCTACCGCCAACAACACTAGCGGATACTTTACCAGGGTTTCATATTACACCACTTTATCTACAACAGTATGAGGAGATCCTGGCAAAAACTCACCCACACCTATCACCAGAAGTCAATTATTGTTTACAATTCGTTAGCTATCGCACCAGTTTTACAGATATTTTAGCAACTGCCATCAGTAAGGGTAAACTACCATTACGCCTGATCCACGGCGACCCTAAAATCAATAATGTGTTGTTTGATCGAGGGACTCACAAAGCAGTCAGCCTGATAGACCTGGATACCGTCAAACCGGGATTAATACATTATGATATTGGTGACTGCGTGCGATCGGGTTGCAATCCCCTGGGAGAAGAAACCCAGTATTGGGAACAAGTTTATTTTAATACAGAACTATGTCAGTTAATTCTACAGGGTTATCTGGCTGTGGCTCAAGGTTTTCTCACAGAGAATGACTACACCTACATTTATGATGCCATTAGGTTGATTACCTTTGAGTTGGGATTGAGGTTTTTTACTGACTATTTAGCTGGGAATATTTATTTTAAAGTCAAATATCCAGAACACAATTTGGCTAGGGCCTTAGTTCAATTTAAGCTGACTGAAAGCATCGAATCTCAAGAAACCACAATTAGCCAAATTATCCGAGATTTGAGATGAGAAATCAGACATTTTCCTTACTACCCTTTCCCTCACAGCAATTCTTACCCAATATACAGATTATAGGTAATATCCACCGATATGCAAATCAACTTACCCTGAATTACCAAGTTATCGGTGACTTACAACAGCTTGTGATTCCTCGTCGGTTATCAGATACACCGACCCGTCACCATGAACTATGGAAAAATACTTGTTTTGAGTTTTTCTTGGGTATTAAAGGTAATCCACAGTATTGGGAGTTCAACCTTTCCCCTGCTGGAAATTGGAACGTTTATCACTTTGATGGATACCGTCAAGGGATGAGAGAGGAAACAGCTTTTGATCTTCTTCCCTTCACTACCCAGTACCAAGGAGATAGTTTAACCCTGGTTGTGGATCTTGATTTGGGTCAAATCATCGTCATAGAACAGGAAATAGAAGCAGCAATTACTACTGTGATAGAAGATAAAAATAGTAATATTACTTACTGGGGATTAACTCATAGTGGGGTAGAGCCTGACTTTCATCGGCGAGATAGCTTTATGATTGATTTGTAACTGTGCGATTCGTTCTTCCTAAATGAGCATTTATGCTCAGGGACGGAAGGTAAGACTGGGTAAAACCAGAATCTTATAACTGTGTGTTCATGTGGGTGAGAATCCCACCCCCTAGGTGCAAGGGTGACAGCATCTTCCTTACGGTAGCGACTAGCCATCAATCTGTAAAGCACCGAGGAAAAGGCGTTCATACTGGGAGCCTAACCTGGTACACGTCGAGCAAAGTACCCATGAGTAGTCAACGAAGATGTGTTTGAAGCGTCGTTACCCTAAACCAGCCAAATCAGGCTGATAGGCTGGAACCAAAAGGTAAAGGATAAGGA
>NZ_JAQMUH010000008.1:0-5375 GCF_028331025.1 Anabaenopsis arnoldii
CTACTATTTGAGGTGCGGTGATGGTAACATTACCGGCGTTACCTGCGCCTTGGGTAAAGGCTTCTACTCCGGCTCCGTCGGAAATTTGGAATCTGGGGGTGTTGATGGTGATGTTACCGGCATTGTTATCTGTGAGGGTGACGGCTAAAATGCCGCCAAAATCTCTGTTTAATATTCTGTCAAAATAAGTACCTGAAATCGCCACTTGCTCTGTAGCTCGAATGTTAATCGCACCGGCATTACCCTGACCACTGGTACTAGTGTTAATAGTACCAGCATTTTCCACAGTCAAAGTAGAAGTATCAATGGTAATATCCCCGCTATTTCCTTTTGCTGTTGGTGCTACTGTACTAGATACAGAACTAGTAAAGCCTGCACTAGATTTCCCCCGGATAGTCACCCCATCGGCGGCTCTAATCACAATCGCCCCGGCATTACCCTGACCAAAGGTAGTAGCATTAATACTAGTACCATTTTCTACAGTCAAAGTAGAAGTATCAATGGTAATATCCCCGCCATTTCCTTTTGCGGTTTCTTGTCCTACTGCACTAACTACTAAACTAAGAAATCCTCGACTAGATTCCCCCCGGATAGTCACCCCATCAGCGGCTCTAATCACAATCGCCCCGCCATTACCCTTACTAAAGGTACTAGCGTTAATATTACCACCATTTTCCACGGTTAAAGTAGAAGTATCAATGGTAATACCCGCGCTATTGCCTTGTGCTGTTGGTGCTACTGCACTAGATACAGAAGTGCTAAATCCTCGACTAGATTCCCCCCGGATAGTTACCCCGTCAGCGGCTCTAATCACAATCGCCCCGGCATTGCCTTGACCAATGGTACTAGCATTAATAGTACCACCATTTTCCACAGTTAAAGTAGAAGTATCAATGGTAATATTCCCGCTATTTCCTTGTGCTGTTTGTCCTACTGCACTAATTACTGAACTAATAACGCCTTGACTAGATTCTGCGCGTATAATTACCCCATCAGCGGCTGTAATGGTTATTGCTCCCGCATTGCCTTTACCAATGGTACTAGCATTAATACCACCACCATTTTCCAGAGTTAAAGTAGAAGTATCAATAGTAATACCCCCACTATTCCCTTCTCCTGTTGGTGCTACTAGACTAACTACTAAACTGATAATGCCCAGACTAGATTCCCCGCGGATAGTCACCCCATCAGCGGCTGTAATTGCGATCGCTCCTGTATTGCCTTTACCGGAGATACTCGCATTAATAAAACCACCATCTTGTAAAGTTAAACTAGAAGTATTGATGTGGATATTCCCAGCATTTCCTTGGCCGAATACGCCATTAAATATGAAGGAGTTATCCAGGGTGATTTTATCAGTATTATTAATCTGAATATTTCCCCCTTGAGCATTGGGTGAACCCATCCCCGCTGCTATCCCAGCACGCAGCTGACTATTTCCAGTTATCTCTAAATTTTGGGAATTTATTGTTATGCTCCCACCACCACCACCAGCAACATCTACCACCGCACCATTACTGAGGCTGACATTTTTTGTTGTGATATTTGTGGCGGCGCTATCTAAGGGCTGGGGAAAGGTCAAACGCTTTTCATCTATATCAACCCTTCCGGCTTGGGTTAACCCACCCAACTCTACTGTACTTCCCGGTGATATGATTTGAGTGTTATTCAGGCTGACATCACCACCAATCAAAGCTAAAGTTTTACCCTCTGGAACACTCAGACTAGAATTAGTCAGGGTAATATTTCCTGGATGATCCCGAAATCTTAACCCCCTGGGAATATTCACAGTTAATAACGGGTCTATTGTCGTATCTGTGCTACTAAACTCATAATTATCAAAGATGATACTATCGGCACTAGCAGCCACAAAGGAACCTTTGACATCTAACCGAGCATTAGCACCAAAACTAATACCATGGGGATTAATTAAAAACAGGTTAGCATTCCCCAATACTCCCAAGGTTCCCAAAATACTAGAAGGATTACTTCCCGTCACCCTGGTTAAAATATTGCCAATACTATCGGGGTTACTAAAATAAACCCCTCTGTCAGCGCCGACATTAAAATCAGTGAAACTATGAAATAAGTTACTCCCACGGATGGCTCCCCCTTCAATGATGTCACGGTTATTTACTGTATCACCCCTGACTGTGGAGTTTAAGCTATTGTCTGGTGTGAGTTGGGCGTTTACCATCTGCATATTTGCAGTAGTAATTAAGCCGATGAATATCTTAAGGAATAACTGATAACTGGGATGTTTGATGAATCCATCAATCATAACCTGGAATCTCCGCTTTTTTGCCATGTTCTACCCTATACTGTCAGCTTGTGGATTTATCCCAACCCAGAGGTTAGGTGCTGGTATTTCATCTGGGGAGTCTCAAAACCATTTACCTAAGAGAACATAACCCGCCCAATAATAGGGACTCTTGTATTCTGGGTTGTTTAAAAGAGCTAATTGGGCTTGGCGTACAGCAGCGGCTTTACTCATATTATTACCCATCAAAGCCTGATAAAATTGACTCATGAACAGAGCCGTTGATTGATCATTTACTTGCCAAAGGGTAGCTAATGTGCTGCGAGTCCCCGCTCGGACAGCAACGCCAGCCAACCCTAGGGCGGCTCTGCTGTCTCCCTTTACGGTTTCGCAAGCACTCAATACTAGTAATTCAATAGGCTGCTGATCTCTAGAACGCAGTAAACTATTTAACTGGTTGAGATTCAGGCGATCGTCCCAAGTCAGGATAAAAGTATCATCACGTTGGGAGCTAAACTGTCCGTGGGTGGCTAGGTGAACAACAGAAAAAGGGGCTGAATTGAGGGTATTTTTGAAGCCTGCATTGGTAAAAGAGGGATTAAGTAACTCAGTGCTACTAGGAACTTGTGATTTAATTTCTTGTACTTCTTTGAGGACAAAGGGTAATGGGGAGAATTGTTGCTCCCGCGCTTCGGGGGATTCACTCAATCCGCCGATGAGAGTCCGAGGTTTTTTGTCCCGATAAGTTTGAAAGTCGGTAAGTTGTAAGCCAGGAGCACGGGCAATGTTGTACTGTTGGATCACATAGTTTTCACCGTTGTGCAGTACAGACATAGGAATATTCTGCAAAGCACTATCCAAGACAAAAACCAAAGTTTTAGTCTGACTTTGGGCTAAATCTTTTTCAGCAGGGGCTAACAGCCATTTGTATAGTATCTGTGCATTGCTCAGGATTACTCGTTCATAGACTCGGGGATCAATTCTAATATTGTTTGGGTTAGCTAAACTCAACTCCTGAGTCAGTTCCCCCAGGATTTCCTCAACTATATTTTTATCAATCTTTGTGGTGTAATGAAGTAGGTCTTTATTTTGTGGTAACTTAACAATAATCTCAAGACGGTCTTGTAAAACAATGGGATAAATCAAGGCCGCTGTAGGGTCTTGTTTATCCGTTATGTCGTCAATTACCACCGGCTTCGCATCCAGACAAACCAAGCGCAGGAAGTTTTCTAACTCAGCTAATTGCAGAGAATCTATGGTTTCACGGGCTAGCTCTAAGTTTTTTTGGGGTATGTCTGCGTTATCTTGACGCTGCAACAGTAAACTGACATATTCACGATAAACAGGTTCAGTACTTTCTCTAAAATTAAACTGATTTTCTGTATTGATAGCCACTAAATCACTGCGGAAGGAGCGGAGAGTTGCCAATGATTGGGCGTAAGCAGTCAGGGCTGCTTCAGTTTTTCCTTGAGCTTTTAGCAGTCGTCCCTGTTGCCATTGCCATTGATAAGTTAACTCTGGTGCCTGAGCCTGCCAAGAGTACTGTAATGCCTTTTGAGTGTACTTACTGGCTGTATTCCAGTCTTGGCGACTCTCATATAATCTTCCTATAAGCCCCAGTATATAGGATTTTGTCCGTTGATCGTCAAGTTGGGCAGCATCTTGTGCAACACTGTTTAAGGTTTGAATTGCCTCCTGGAAAGATACCTCACCAACCGATGATAAATTCGGAGTGATAGGGCTGAGGCAACTCGACTGTTTTTGCTGTAAACAAAGAGAGTTTTTAGTGTAACTAACCTGAGTATAAATGGTTTCTCTACTCAGGGGGAGGTGAGTTAATGAAAATTTGAGTGGAGATATCAAAGCTTCTGCATCTGTCCATTTTTGCTCTGCTATTAATAGTTCTAGCTGATTGAGTTGAGATTTCACTTGTAAAATAGCTGAACCCGGAGATGAAAGAGAAACTGCTTTTTCATAGGCTGCTTGATATTTCTCCAAGGCTTTGGCTCGATAAATTGCCGCTTGTCGCCTATTTGCTACTTCTGTGGCTCTGTTAGCTAAGGCGAGTTCTGTATTACCTAAGTTTAGCAAAACTTTACTTTCATCTTCCGGTAAATTATTGGTTTGAGCAATTGCTAAACTAGCTTGGAGGATTGTTTCCGCTGCGGGAAAATCGCCTATAATCCGCATGACATTACCGAGACTTCTTAAAGCTTGTGCTGGGTAAATATTTTGGGGATTCCCTAGTATTTGCTGTTGCAGTTTTGCTATTTCTGCCTCGGAAATATGACATTCTGCATTGCTTAAACCTAATATTTCTAACAAGGTTTGACAAGCTCGCGAATACATTCCTAAATCTTGCATAGCTTGAGCTTGATTAATCAAATTAAGATGAAGTTGACCATTGGGTGACTGGGGATAAAGTCTAGCGGCTTGTGCCCATGTATTTAAAGCCTCCTGAGATTGCCCAGTTTTTTGTAAGAGTTGCCCTTGAATATCCAGGGTTTGAGCTAAAATGCGCTGTTGTTCTGTGGTGGTTTTGGCAGATTGTAAAATCTCCAAACTTTTGTGAATGGCTGTATTGGCTGCTTCCCATTCTCCTAATTGCTGATGGGTGAGAGAAAGGTTGCTCCATACAGTGGCTGTATTGAGGGAATTACTGGGTAATGTTGTGATGGCTTGTTGCCAAACTGGTATAGCTTTGGTAAATTGCCCTGAGTTGTAAAGTTGCCTGCCTTGTTGCATCAGTTGTACTGTATCTGTATGAATCTGAGCAAATACAGGGGGGATGGCTAAAGCAAGGCAGAACAGTAGAATTAGTAGAAAAACAGAGGGCTTGAATCTGGGTTCTAATCTGAGCTTTTTTTTGTGAGTTGTTTTCATTGTCACCCTGACTTTAATTTGATCAACAATTAAGTTACATCAATACCCGGCAAGATGCCCGTACTACAAGAGCTTGAGTGCGACATTTACTGACAATATGCCGTAGCAGCATCAACTCGGTGAGGGTGATTTCCCCTAGGAGCAGCCACTAAAACCACATCTCCTTGAGCATTAACTACCCATCCCTGGGCGGGGATAACTCTTCGAGTCATCATAGATACAGGACTGACCA
>NZ_JAQMUH010000124.1:0-30858 GCF_028331025.1 Anabaenopsis arnoldii
CGCGATATTTCTCTTAAGATTTACAAGAAAGACTACCGCTATCATTGCTTGGTTTTCGCGTTGGCAATAGTCTTAATTCAATACTTGATATCGTAGGATTATATATCAAGTGGGCGATTTTCTTAACTCACTTATGTCAACGCTTGTCAATATAAGTATAGTTTTGTCCATAAAATAGTCAGCTTAGGACTAGCTCATGTCCGAACCGATTATTTCAGTCACTAATCAGGCTCAAAAGTTAATCCTGCAGAAACTCAACTAGCTGTTCTAATTTTTGCCAAGCAGCACCACTCTCAAGAATTGCCCTAGACACATTCACCCCTTGGGCATGGTCTAATAAAGGAATTACACCCGCCACTTGCAGGGCTAGGGAAGCATTTAAGGCCACAGCGTCCTGTTGTGCCACAGTTCCCTTACCTTGTAATACTGCTTTCAAAATCACTGCATTTTCTTGGACATCCCCACCCCGCAGCGCACTAATGGCAGCGGGAGTTACACCTACTTCCAGGGGATTTACAGTAGTTAATTCTACCTTACCTTCAGATAAAACCGCCAAGTCGGTTATATCTCCTAAGCCAGCCTCATCCAGTTTTTCCCTCCCATGTAGGACAATTGCTTTTTGTTTACCTAAGTTATGCAATGCTTGGGCAACAGTTGTTAAAAGCTTGGGAGTAAATAGCCCCACTACTTGCCCCGTGGGATATAAGGGATTGACTAAGGGCCCTAGTAAATTAAATACGGTTCTGACTTTGAGAGTCCGTCGTAAACCAGCAACGGCTTTGAGTGCCGGATGCCACCCAGGGGCAAACAAGAAAGTGATCCCCACCTCTTTTACTGCCCCCTGCACCTTTTCACTAGCAGCAGTTAGATTTACCCCCAGTGCTTCCAACACATCCGCACTACCAGTCAGACTGGAGGCGGAGCGATTGCCATGTTTAGCAACGGGTACACCATAGGCAGCAGCTACAAAAGCCACTGCTGTAGAAATATTAAAGGTTGATGAACCGTCCCCCCCAGTACCACAGGTATCTATGAGGTTCATCATCCCTTGGGTAGATTCTCCGTTAGTACCCTGTTTTGATTGAGACTGTAACACTTGAGCCATGCCTGTCAACTCTTCGGCGGAAATGCCTTTAAAGTTCAGCGCCGTTAAAATTGCCCCTGATAATTCAGGCGGGACGGTTTCAGTTAACCACCCTTGCATCAACTCAGCAGCTTGAATACGGGACAATGATTCACTGTCCATTAATTGTTGTAGCAGGAGATGCCAGTTAACAGAGGATTCTTGAGTCGGGATTGGGGAAGTTGCCATAGGATTACTTTGTTGTGATGTGTCCCTCACTAGTTGAGGATATGGGAGCTATCCTACCGAAAAATGGCAAAGCAGCCAATCATCAGGTATGGAAGTCAAAAAACCCATTCTGACTATTTGATGGCGGTTTTTTTCGGGGTGCTGGCAAGAGATAATGCATTATTTATGCCCATTTTGATTAAGATAAGGTTATAAAATGTGCAAGTTTTAGTTAAAATTAAATATTTTTGGGGTTTTACTTATATAATTTCATCCTGAAGTGTAGAATTTATAGGGGGAATCTTGTATACCTCACACAGTGTTCAAGTCGGGGATCATGTTTTAATACTACTTCCAGCTTACGTAATGGGCAAAGTAGGCGTGGTTTGTGGAATGGAGTCAAGTTATGACAGTCAAGCCAACACCCGTTGGATTATCAAAATCCCATCAGAAAATATGGTGGTGTCACTCACCCGGGATGAGTTTGAGACACTTAGCCCGGGTTTTAAATAATTTAAGGTATGCTTGGGGGTTCCACCTTGTTACCAATGCTCAGTTCTTTTTTGCTGCGTTTCAACTGTTTCCAAAGAGTTTTAATTTGTTTATAAGCTTGTTGGGGTGTAAGTTTCCCAGATGTCTCTAAATTGGAGATGTAGCCGACTTTTTGAGCAAATTCTTGAAGATTGGCGTTAAATATTAAGTTTTTTGGCTCAAATTGACCATAATAGCGGCTACGAGGGTAAATAAAATTCTTTTTATCGTCCTGATCAGGCTCTGCCATCAGTTGACCCCCTATAAATTAAAGATGAATAATTAACTAATGTAACAACTGGCATGATGAATTTTCTGCCACTTTGTCAAAAGTCTATCCCTATTGTGCATCGATGAACTGAAAAAGAGTAGAGACAAGAATACTCGTGTCTCTAACAGCCAAGGAGGGTAATATTTCTACCAGAGGTTTTCTGCATCATTAGAAGCTAATGCTACTATAACTTGCTGTGGTGTTAATTCACTTACCGGAGCTGGTTTCATATCCCGGTAGTCTAGCAATTGCACTAAAACAAGGTAGGCGATCGCTAAAATCACAGAAATAGCACCTGTAATAATTGCAACTATTTTCGACCATTCCATAAGTATTCACTCCAAAAATTTTTATTATGCTCAAACTTTAGTTTTAGTATAGAAAATTAGTATGACACCAAATATCTCAAAATTGATATACACCACCAATTGGAAATTGGCTAACCTCAACCTATAAATATGGATAAACAATCAATACAAGTAATTGGAGGTGGACTAGCTGGGACAGAAGCAGCTTGGCAAATAGCCCAAGCTGGCGTACCGGTAATACTCCACGAAATGCGCCCAAAACGCTTTAGTCCAGCCCATCATACAGAAGATGTCGCCGAGTTAGTATGTAGTAATTCCTTTGGGGCTATGGCTAGCGATCGCGCCACAGGACTCTTACACGCCGAACTACGTCAACTCAATTCTATAGTCATCTCCAAAGCCGATGAACACGCTGTCCCTGCTGGGGGAGCCCTTGCGGTAGATAGGGGGAAATTTAGCCAAGACCTAACCGCCACCCTATGTCAACATCCCTTAATTGAATTTCGCCGGGGTGAGGTAACAGCCATTCCCGAAGGAATCGTAGTTTTAGCTACAGGTCCCTTAACCAGTCCCGACTTAGCCGCCGATTTACACCGGTTCACGGGGATGGAATACCTCAGCTTTTTCGATGCTGCTAGCCCCATTATTGTGGGAGAGTCCATAAATCATGATATCGCTTTTATGGCATCCCGCTATGACAAAGGGGAAGCAGCCTACCTCAACTGTCCCATGAATAAACAGCAGTATCTGCACTTTTGGTCAGAACTGCGCCAAGCAGAACAAACCGAATTAAAAGACTTTGAACGGGAAACAGCCAAATTTTTTGAAGCTTGTTTACCCATTGAAGAACAAGCCCTCCGGGGAGAAGACACCATGCGCTACGGTCCACTCAAACCCGTGGGACTCTCGGATAGTCGCACCGGGGAACGTCCCTACGCCGTGGTACAACTACGCCAGGAAGATAAAGCCGGTCAACTGTGGAACATGGTAGGCTTTCAAACTAACTTGCGCTGGGGTGAACAAAAACGAGTTTTCCGCTTGATTCCTGGGTTAGAAAATGCCGAATTTGTGCGGTTGGGGGTCATGCACCGGAATACTTTTATTAATGCCCCCCAGTTAATCCACTCCACCTTACAATTTAAGCACCGTCCTACTTTATTCGCGGCGGGACAGTTGATTGGTACTGAAGGTTATACCGCTGCTGCTGCTGATGGTTGGTTAGCGGGAACTAATGCGGCGCGGTTGGCTTTGGGTCAGGAACTCTTAACAGCACCACCCACTACTATGATGGGGGCGTTATTAGAATTTATCAGTTCAGCATCACCGAAGCACTTTCAACCAATCCCACCTAATTTTGGGATTTTACCGGATTTAGGTGTCAAAATTAAAAGTAAGCCGGAGCGTTATGGGCGTTATCGCGATCGCTCCTTGGCTGATTTAGCCAGCTGGAAAAATCAGTTTTAAATTTTTCTCCCTCACTAAGGGAGGGTTGCTGATTTTTTCAGTACATGGGTAGGTTACCGGGTATTCTTTAATTCTGTTCACCACCCTACCAATTATTTTTTAACTTGTGCTATAATAGGAGAAAATTAGGGCGCGTGGCTCAGTGGATAGAGCAACAGATTCCGGTTCTGTGGGTCGGGGGTTCAAATCCCTCCGCGCTCGTTGTGTTAATTGCCAAATAATTTGACTGGGTTAACTTAACGTCGTTTATAAACCACTGTACCCAGTGGTTAGAAACAGTGGTGTAACTGGCTTTATTTATATTACCCGTTCCCCACTCCCCAATTATTTACCTGTGCTAGTAAATGATATTGTTGTCATCGGCACAGGATAATTGGCTTTTTTTGGTATAATTTTACGGGGAAAAAGCTTCAGCCTTTGTAAAACCAGGTAGAGCGCTGATTCCCTTATGGTTAGATGTGATTTACAGCACTTTGCAAATAAATAAAGTACACACCTTAACATTATAAATGTTGTGGGGTGGGCATCTTGCCCGCCATTCTGTACTTAACTCAGATGAAATCCGCTGTATAAGTTAGAGAGAAATTAATACTCTTGATATCAAACAGATACCACTATACTTAAAACCGTTACAACTATCAGGATGCGATCGCCTACCGTATTGACAACATGAATTACACAATCAAGACAGTAGTACAGTAGAGGGCGGAACCTTATCAAGACAGTCCTCAACCCCTTATCAAGACAGTAGTACAGTAGAGGGCGAAACCTTATCAAGACAGTCCTCAACCCCTTATCAAGACAGTAGTACAGTAGAGGGCGAAACCTTATCAAGACAGTCCTCAACCCCTTATCAAGACAGTACTCAATTGACACCAGAACAACTTACACTTGAATTATTCACTGATACACAAAAAAGATCTTTACAAGAGAAAATAGAGAAGATTGGTAGTCGCACCAAGCAGGAGGAAATTAAACATATCATCCTTCAATTGTGTAAAATACAACCTTACTCCTCTAATGAATTAGCCTCTTTATTAAACCGAGAGCGAAAATACCTGCTACATAAACATTTAAAACCTTTAATTGATGAGGGATTGCTGGAATATACCAATCCTGAAAAACCAAATGACCCTCATCAGACTTATCGCACTGTTAAAAAATAAACCATATCTTCATCCCCATCATACCTAAACTTGAGTTGTAAAAGGCGATCGCTGTTAAATAATCTTTTGTGATTTTCTCAATTCGCCAAAGTACACAGTAACACTCACTACAGACATCCTATCTGATATTTTAAAACTAGGACTAATATTAATACCCCTACAAGACCCTAGAAACCCTACAATATAAAACAGGTCTGAGATTACCTTAACCAAAAACTTGTTTAAAAACAAACACTACCCTTGAGTGAGATTAATATTCCTGGTCAGATGAAGGCGAATTTTTACTAATGGACGGGAAAACTATATTACAAGCCCAACAGACAGACTTTATCAACCGACTGAAGTCCGGTAATTTATTCCAGTGTAACCACCCAGGACAGCACAGTGAGTTAACCGTGATCACCGGTGACAGGTTAGAGAAATTACGGGATTTTTGCTGGGACATGGCTAATAAATATAAACGTAGCTCCTCTCATATTCGTGATCTGTTTGTTAACAACATGAAGGGAAAGCTAGGGGAGGAGGTAGTTAAAACCCGTTTACGTGATCTGCTCACGGATGTTGACTATGAAAAATATCAGGGTGGTGATGGTAAGGTAGACTTTACCCTAACTGCTGATTCATCTATTGGTATTCAGGTAAAAGCTCGTCAGGGTCAATTTGATCTTGAATGGTCAATTAGTCAAGAAGAAATTAACAAAAATGCTGTTTTGGTTTGTATTTTAATTCAAGAGTCAGTGAATGAGGCACAAAATCAATATCATTTAGTCCTTGCAGGGTTTTTACCCACTAATATGACGACAGTGACGGGGGGGGAAGCCAGGGTAAAAATCAATGACTTGCTGTATTCTGGAGGTTTACGTAGCTATTTAGAAAGTTTGACAGCTTCCCCAGCAGTTGAGGAAGATATTGATCTGTATTCTGGGGGTTTACGCAGCTATTTAGAAAGTTTGACAGCTTCCCCTGTTAAAGAAGATATTAATCTGTATTCATGGGAGTTGCAGCATACCCTCACCGGACATGGTGAGGTTTATGATGGTGAGGATGGTGAGGTTTATCCATATTATGGTGAGGTTTATTCAGTAGCCTTCAGCCCAGATGGTCGCACCTTAGCCTCTGGTAGTAGGGATGATACCATCAAACTCTGGGATGTAGCCACCCGGCGGTTAATCGCTACCCTCACCGGAAATTCATATGGGGTTTATTCAGTAGCCTTCAGCCCAGATGGTCAAACCTTAGCCTCTGGTGGTTATCAAACCATCAAACTGTGGGATGTAGCCACGGGGGCGTCAATCGCCACCCTCACCGGACATTCAAATGAGGTTCATTCAGTAGCCTTCAGCCCGAATGGTCAAACCTTAGCCTCTGCTATTAGGTATAACACCATCATCAAACTGTCGGATGTAGCCACGGGTCGGTCAATCGCTACACTCAAAGGACATTCAGACTCGGTTTGGTCAGTAGCCTTCAGCCCGGATGGTCAAACCTTAGCCTCTGGTAGTTGGGATAAAACCATCAAACTGTGGGATGTAGCCATTCGTCAGGAAATCGCTACCCTCAAAGGACATTCAAATGAGGTTCGTTCAGTAGCCTTCAGCCCGAATGGTCAAACCTTAGCCTCTGGTAGTTGGGATAAAACCATTAAACTGTGGGATGTAGCAACCCAAGAGGAAATCGCCACCCTCACCGGACATTCAAATGAGGTTTTTTCAGTAGCCTTCAGCCCGGATGGTCAAACCTTAGCTTCTGGGAGTTTGGATAAAACCATCAAACTGTGGGATGTCGCCACCCGTCAGGAAATCGCTACCCTCACAGGACATTCAAGTTGGGTTTTTTCAGTAGCCTTCAGCCCGGATGGTCGTACCTTAGCCTCTGGGAGTGGGGATAACACAATCAAGTTTTGGCAAAGGCGTTAACTAATATACAGATTCTGATCTATAGGGGATGATCACCCCGCCGGGATATTTACAGCACCTTGCACCGAATCTGAAGTACAGATATAAATGATACAACTTTTGTCGGGTGGGCATCTTGCCCGCCCTTGTACCTACTCAGATGAAATATGCTGTATTTACCTAGCTGTAGCCTAGTAGAGACTTTCCGGCAGAACCTGACTACTTAGTGCGATCGCCCTTCATATGCCGGACTTTTTAGAGAAGTCCGGGATATTGTACTGGCTCAAACCCTTACCCTGCAAATAACAGCCATCACTTCTTCACTAAAAAGTATGTTGTGGCAAACTCAGGTAATTGTCTAATATGCTGGGTGAACTGTTGGCGATTCTTAAAGGTTCCCGCTAAAAAGTCTAGTTGATAAAGATTAGGTAAAAATGCTCCCCCGGTATCGGCAATCACGCCCATTTGTAAATGTTGCCGACCGCCTCTAGTATCTTCAATCACCACTATTCTACCTAAGCCCATATTCAAAACATCCCCAGCAAAAGTTACTCCTGGCTTGATAGATATTTTCGCATTTATATTATGTCCGTAACCTTTAATACCATCCACCTCTCTAAAATACCAGTAACGCTGTTGTGCTGTGGCTTTTAATCCCCGGACATAGGAAATACCATTATTTCTATCCACATTGAAAAATCCTTGAGTACCATCGGTAAAATTAATCAGAATTGTTCCCTGCATTAAAGCTTCTTCTAACCCATTGCGGGTCAAATAAGCCAGGGGTTGAACTCTACCATATTCTTTACCACCCGGCTCATAAATCCCTGATAAAACATCCTGTTTTGTATATCTAGTATAGAATTTATCAGCAATTTGGTCATCTTTTAAACTATAAATTGGGATATTATAAGTAGAAGTTTTAGTACGGGACCCAGTATGCTCAAAAACAGCATATTTGGTAATTCTTACCTGCTTCTGTCCCCGGTCACTAGGATTATGGGGAGTCCATTTAATCACCCGAAAATTATCATTAATAAAATCAGGATTTTTTAACCTGGTAATGCGATTGTTGGCGATATCCTCCCTTAATACAGCAATCATAAAATCTAAAGTTCTGACAATATCCTGTACACTCACTCCCTGAGTACCCAGCAGACCCCGGCGAAAAATATTTGGGTCTTTGTCTGCATTGTCTTGAAAATAATTTCTGGTGTTAACTAGAACGGTTAATAAATCTCTTTGTTGAAAACTGATATTAGATGTGGGTAGTTTAGCAGGACTGAAAACCTGGCTACCTTGAATACTAAACTTGAACCTTTGCCACTCGTCAACCACAGGATAACTTACAGGTATTCCCCCTTGAGATATTGTAGATGTAGAGATATTTGGGGAGATAATATTTAAATCAGATATTTGGGGAATAATAACAGGATTTTGCCAAATTTGAGCTTGGGAAATCTGTGATTTAGTTAAAAAATAATTTTTATTCTCATGTTCTGAAATTCCTGGTTCACTGTTTGAGTGACTGAATAAAGTACTAGTGGCTGTACTGATGACCACAAAAGCACCAAAACCTAATGTAAAGCCGAGTTTTCGGGTTGAAAAGATACGCATAAGCTCAAACATGAATTACCGGTAATCAATAATAATGGCAATTTATCGATTACCCTAGGGTAGCCACTAGCCATTAATCTGTAAAGCACCATTGAGACTCTCAGAACTAAAACCGCTGAGTTTCCGGCTTACCGCGATATTTTTATCAAAAAGCCTGATTATTGGTAGCATCAACCGGTATAAGTTGAGCAACACACCATGATTAGACCAGGAGAAATTACTTAGTATAATGCTCATAAATTCAGAAGGCGATCGCCATCCTCCTGAGTGTAAATTGTATGGTTTATATTTTCCTAACTCAACAACTGCGAGAATTTGATCTGTGTGTTTTAGCTGCAACAACCAGATAATCAGGGTTGAGAGGCAAAAAAAGCCTCCCAACCGCCTATCAACCAAGATTAACTATCGGTACTCCTAACCATCCTGCGCCATTCTCTGTTTGTAAGCTATCGGGATTAGCTACTGGCAAAATCTCAAATTTACCAGGGCGTGGTGTACCCAGGGTAACAGAATGGGTACGTAATTCATCTTGGTGAAAAACCGTTACTTCAATAATATCCTGTGGTTGGTAGTCTTGGAGGCGCTCATTAAGTTGACTAGCAGTTAAGCGCACACCCCCAATGGCCAACAACTCATCACCTGGATCAATTCCCGCTAGTTGCGCTGGTGAACCCACTTCTACAGATTTAATTACTTCCCGGCCATGTTCGGTTTTCACCTTGATACCTAAATAAGGTGCTTCTTCCCGTTCCGCTACCAGATGTAAACCGAAGGGTTGGAAGTAATGATTAAAAGGTAATTCATCAGTGCTGTTAATGTAGGATTCAAAGAAATTGGACAAATCCACACCCGCTACTGATTCAACTACCTCCTGTAACTCTTCCGGGGTGTAGCCAAGTTCCGGTTCTCCAAATTTACGCCACATTTGCAGCATGACATCATCAAGCGATCGCTTATTGCCATGTCGCGCTCTAATCAACAAGTCTAGCAACAAAGAAACCATTTCCCCTTTAAGATAATAGGACATTTGGGAATTGCTGCTGTTGGCATCTGGACGATAAAGTTTAATCCAAGCATCAAAACTCGACTCCGCGAGTGTTTGCACCTTGCGCCCTGGGGTTGTCAGAAATCTAGTAATTTCCTTACTCAAATGATTTAAATAAGACTTAGCATCATAAATGCCAGCTCGCAAAGGAATCAGTAAGTCATAGTAACTTGTAGTTCCTTCACAGAACCACAAAGAAGGTGTATAATTTTCCTGCTCATAATCAAACACTTCTAACCCTTTGGGGCGAATCCGCTTGACATTCCATAGGTGAAAAAATTCATGTGCCACTAATTGCACAAACCGCTCGTAATTCTCCTGATTGCGAAACCCAAAACGCTGGTAAATTAATGAACAACAGTTTTTATGCTCCAATCCTCCATAAGCTTGGGCGAATAAATGCAGGAGAAAAATATATCTGTCATAGGGTAAACCCCCAAACATCTCAGCTTCTACCTGAATAATTTTTTTGATATCAGTAATTACCCGTTCTGATGGTAAATTCCCTTCTCCCCAGATAGCCAGTTCATGGGGCTTGTCCAAAACCTCAAAGTAATATGATTGGTGAGTACCAATTTCAAAGGGGCTATCCACAAGGGTATCAAAATCCTTAGCACAGAAAGTATGGCTTTGCCCACCAACTGTGGGTAAAGAAGTAGTTACCCGCCAGTCTGGCTGTGGTGGTACGACGGTAATCTGAATTGGTAGACTTTCCCAAGTAGGGAGTCTAAAAAACAGTGCCGCACCATTGAAATAGGCGTGAGTCTTATCTAAATGATTCGTCCGTACCGATAGCTCATTGGCAAAGATTCGGTAACGCACACTTAACTGTGAAACACCACTTGTATTTACCTGCCAGTGGTTTTTACTAATTTTTCGCCAGTTTAAAGGCTTATCGCCGGCAAAGGCGGCAAAATCTTGGAGATTTTTCGCGTATTCTCGCACCAAGTATGACCCTGGTGTCCATACTGGCATTTTCAAGTCAAGAATTTGCGATGAATGGTTAGTTAGCTCCAATGTAACCTCAAACAGGTGAGTTTCTGGTTGAGGCATTGCCACAAGGTAATGAATTGCCGGTACTGTTTCCTGGATGCCAATCTCGATATGAGGTGCTGTTGCTTTAATCATGTGTAAAAAGAGTTATAAATCCTCACTTAATAGTTAATAGTCAAGAGTTAATGGTCAATAGTCAATAGTTAATAGTTAACAACTGTAGACTTAAGACTGATTGACACTCGCCATGCTCTGGTTATCACGGATGTTACTCGAAATTAATGGGTAAGAGTTTATACTTTTGCCGCATATTTTCCGTATACCTTACCGCAGCACTAGATGCGGAATGAAAACGAATTGTCTATGTGGCACATTTCTATCTGTTCTATTGCCGCAATCTCAGCACATATAATTACAGTCAACTTTTGAACATATTTCACCAGTCTCAGATTGATTATATATAGGTAGTTTCCCACATTTAACCGGATCTGCGACATTCCCCATCTTTGGCCTAGATCCTGGGACAGTTCGTATTCCGAGTTCTTAAAGATTGGGCTGCGAGATAAACTTTTCTCCATTCGGCTAAGACTTGATGCTGGCTGAGGTTTAACTGTTTAGACGTTGCTTCTATAGAGTTACCTGCTTTACGCAAGTCTAGGATCTGTCGCTTCATAGGAGTTAAGATTTCGTACAGTCGCTGCCATTGGTTTTCAGTTAGCCCCAAATTATTTTCCGGGAGGGATATTGCCAACCAGTTATCAACCAGTTCTGGATTAACTTTGAGGGCAAAGATGCGCACAGCATGGTAGCTAATTTTTTCTCGCAGTCGGTAAATTTCCTTGGTGGACTTATGTAGTTTTTTCGCGATGTCATCTTGAGACTGCCCTTGCAGATACAAACTCAGCCACTCTACTGCTTCTTTCCCTAGGGTTTGTCGTAAATATTCCGCCAATTCTTTTTTTACCAGATGCCGCAGTATCTGCTGTTCTTCTAGTTCTTGTGTCTTTTGATATTGGGCGATCGCTCGATGATCAGCCCGGGTCAAGGGATTCTCACTGTTATCTGAGAGGGTGTGTACCGAAACCATCTTGACCAATTCAGTATTTGGCACTTGGGTTAAGCCACCACGCTGAATTCGCCGCAGGTAGTTGACAAATCTGTATAGCAGTAAGGGTTGATTACGTATTGGGCGCATAGAATACTCTTCTATACTGGCAAATAAAAGGGTATCCCGCAGCCGTTGATCGATGGTAAATTCAGCTATACAAGCCATTTGCTGGTGCATATATCGATCATTTTGCAATAAGTCTTGTAAGACTTCTTGTAACACATCGATGACAGTACGCTGGCGATCGCAACTCAAAGAAACCCAAGTCTGAATCTTATTGCGTAATGTCACCAAACCTGCTAAACGAATTAGTAGGTGACGATAGGCCACTTCTCTTCCGTAGCCCAGGTAGTGCTGATGTAAAATCCTCCAGCGATACTGAATACCTTCTTGTTGAGCAATGTTGAGTTGTTGGCGATTCAACTGATCCGAGCATTTTAAATCACTTCCCAAAAGCCAGAGAATAATACTTTCTCGGTTGGCTACACTTTGTTCTGGACACTCCGCGGCTAGACGCTTACCCCAGTAATCAGCTAAATTTTCCCTATCCTTTGTCTTGCGTCCCTCAAGAACCTGTATTAAACTCGGCATCACAACCCCCACTTATCACCAGAACCTTCGTAACGTATCCCCCACCATGAATATAAATCCAAGGTACGGGCGCATAAATTCGCCACCCTAGAAGGGGTGCTTTTCAGTCAAGGAATAGTGCTAGTCAATTTCCCTATTTACCAGGAACGCCGCCCTACTCTGGTCAAATTAGTTTTGACATCAGAACATCTGAGATGTTTTATTGTTATTACGTCTGGATTGACTAACTTTATGCACAATTGAGGAAAATTCTAGTTTTTTGTGTTGATGTATGCCAACGGAGGCTAAAAATAGACACACCTCAACTTTGAGTTAAGGTGTGTAAATTAAAGGTTTAGCTGAATTTTGGTCCCATACAAAACATGGGAAGGGATCAAAACCTGTTAGATGAACGCACGATGGGGTTTTCTACAGAATCCCGATACTGTTGAACCTGATCTGTATAGGCGATTGGTAGAACAGCTTCCACGTTTTCATGGGGACGGGGAATAATCACCCAAGATTCCAAAGTACCACCATAAACATTTTCCGCAGCTTCAACACCAGCGGCCATAGCAGTTTTGACCTCGGAAACATCCCCGCGAATATTTACTGTAAAACGAGCGCTACCGACTCTGATATAACCAACAAGGGTGACGCGACCAGCTTTCACCATCGCATCTGCTGCTGCTAGTACAGCAGGAAAACCTTTTGTTTCAAGTGCGCCAACGGCCTGTAGTGACATTAGTAATCTCCTGTATGAATTAACGTATTTGGGGCGACAAATTTATTGTCCTGAGGAATTTACCTATTACATACGGAACGGATCAGATGTTTCGGTGAAGTGGATCGGTAAAATGGTCTCGACGTTTTCCGGGGGGTTAGGAACAATATAGTGGGTAATTACTTGACCACCATAAGCTTGTTCTCCGGCTAATATTCCTGCTTCGACAGCCCTTTGAACTTCAGCAACGTGTCCCCGAACAGCGACTAACAAGCGAGCGCTTTCGGCTTGACCATAATACACAATTGTGACTGCGGCAGATTTAACCATGGCATCTGCTGCTGCTAGTACAGCAGGAAAGCCCAAGGTTTCAATGACGCCAACCGCCATGGGCATGGCATTAGCTCCTGAGTCTAAAAAATCAAGTGATATTAATTGTACGAGGGTTTCGTACCAACTTTGACATTTAGCAAAATTTTCTCTTCACCCCGGTGTAAACTAAGGAATTATGTTTCCTAATTTCTTACCTCCCACAGTTGGACAACTAACTGAACCTACCTCCATCGCCTTGGCTCAAATTATTCAGGCTCAAGCGATCGCCACTCCTTTAACTAATCAACCAATTACCACTACCTATGTGCAAAAGGGTAGTGGCGGTACACCTATTTTATTAATTCACGGATTCGACAGTTCTGTGTTTGAATTCCGTCGCCTTTTACCACTGCTACCAAGAGATAATGAAACCTGGGCTGTGGATTTATTAGGCTTTGGGTTCACAGACAGAATTACCGATGTGCAATTTAGTCCGCTGGCTATCAAAACTCATCTGTATTATTTCTGGAAAACTTTAATTAACCAACCTGTGATTTTAGTGGGTGCGTCTATGGGGGGTGCAGCTGCCATTGATTTTACCCTGAGTTACCCAGAATTGGTGCAAAAACTCGTGTTAATCGATAGCGCTGGTTTGAAGGGGGGTTCACCCTCAAGCTTGATGTTTCCCCCATTGGATTCTTTAGCAGCTAATTTTTTGCGTAATCCTCATATACGCGATCGCATTTCCCGCGCTGCTTACAAAAATCAGTTACTCGCCTCAACTGATGCTCGCATATGTGCCTCATTACACCTAGAAATGCCTAACTGGACTCAAGCCTTAATAGCTTTTACTAAAAGTGGTGGGTATCGCGCTTTTCAACCAAAGCAGCTTACCAGCATTGTCCAACCAACTCTCATCTTATGGGGAGATACGGATAAAATTTTAGGTACATCGGACGCTAAAAAGTTTACCCAAGCGATTCCTAGTAGTAACCTTGTTTGGATCAAAGATGCTGGTCATGTTCCCCACTTAGAACAGCCAGAAGTTACCGCCAAACAAATTCTCGAATTTCGTAATTAATCACAAATTAATAATTAATTAAGAATTACGAATTCAATCGTACAACCAAGTATTATCTGCAAACTTATCACCTTCTTTTTGACGTTGTACAAGCTGCTCAGGAACCCGATGTGATTTTTTATAGCCAACTGGATTATATTTCTCTTTGACTTGGATTGCACTTTCTTTCTTGGGAATTGCTGACTTATCCTGTTTTAGTGGGATGTGGGATTTACTTTGTTGTATTAATTGAGAGTTAGACTCTGCAAGCTGTAGGGCGGTTTGTTTAGCTTCGTGCAGTTCTTTAGTCAGCCTTTCTGTTAATACTTGCTTTTCATACAAATTTGATTGTAAATCAACAATTTGTTTTTGCAGAGTTTTTTCTTTATTTTGATATTCTTCCAGAGTTTGTTTTAATTTTTCCACAGTAGTTTCTAAATCTTTTGAACTAGACATAGCATCATTGGGTTTAAGTAATTGCTCTGTTGCTAAAACATTCTGTTCGGTAACTTCCTGTGCTGTAACTTCAACCGCAGCTTCATTTTCAAGTAGTATCAATTTTTGTGCCTCTTGCTGTAGTGATTCGGATAGATTTTGCTTAACCATTATTTTCTCCAATAACGCTGTAATTCTTTTGCAGACGTGGTTTATGACTCCCCCTAGGGTGTATTTTTCTCTCGCCATTCAGCAATAGCGAGCGAATCTAGTTGTGATTTTGCTTTCCCTATGAACTGGCAAAAGCTTCAATATCTGCATCAATAATAAACTTATTATTTTACGTGAATTGTGCAGCTAAATTAACTACTGTAGTCGTTTTACCGACTTCTCCCTAACTGTTGAGATATTTTTAACAATGCTGACTTCCCAGGCTGCCTTACATAAATATACCCCTTTGTGTGGCATCCTATCACAAAAAAATCTTGATACTCCCCACGGCTAGAAGCCGGGGGATTCTTGAAGAGTCCACAAACGAACTGTCAAAATAAAAATCAGCAGTCATCACCTTACCGATCCTCTAGCGGATGAGCAAATGTATCACTCAGTCAATGTCATACAGCACCACTGAAAATGTATTGAGAAAGAAACGGTACTACCAAGCCGAACCTTTCTTTGTATCTCCAAGCTTTAGAACTCTATAAACGCCTGCTGGGAGACAATCATCCCCATACTATTATTGTTCGTGAAAATTTGGCAGCTTGCCGACAACAAAATTGACGATAAAAATTATTCCAGCTTATCAACCGGACTGTTACCATAATCACCATTTTCCTCGACAAACTTTTTGGCGGACTCCAGTAAATACTCGTAATAAGTACGAGCGACAATAGATAATTGTTTACCAGATGGATACCCTATGAACCAAGTTCGCTTGATGGGGAAATGTTCTACATCCAAAATAGCGAACTCAGAAGAGTCTGGCATTAAGGTATGGCGAGATAAAACAGAAATTCCCAACCCCCCGGCGATCGCCTGTTTAATAGCCTCATTGCTGCCCAATTCCAGTTTAACTTTTACCTTCACACCATATTGATCAAAGAGTTTCTGCACGGCGCGGCGAGTCCCTGAACCAGGTTCGCGCATAATAAAAGGTTCATTTGTCAACCTTTTTATGGGGATATTTTTCTGTTTTGCCAAGGGATGATTAACGGGTGCAAATACTACTAAAGGGTTGTCTAAAAATGGCTCATAGTTGACATCGATATTTTCTGGAACTTGACTTAAAATGTACAGGTCATCCATGTTATTCAGCATCCGTTCCAAAATGCGTTCATGGTTGGTTACTTGTAAGGAAATCTCAATTCCGGGATAAAGTTGACAAAACGGCCCTAATAAACGAGGAATAAAATACTTAGCCGTTGTAATCACTGCCAACCGTAATTGCCCCTGTTTAAGACCTTTTAAATCCGCCACAGTCATTTCAAACTTGGCCATGGTTTCAAAAATCTGCCGACAAGTGGTAAATAATTCCCTCCCGGCCTGTGTTAAGAATAGACGTTTTCCCACCTGCTCAAATAATGGCAACCCCACCGATTTCGTGAGTTGTTTAATTTGCATCGACACGGTAGGTTGAGTAAGAAATAATTCCTCAGCCGCACGAGTAAAGCTACTGTGCCGTGCCGCTGCCTCAAACACCTTCAACTGGTGTAGCGTTGCCTGCTTCAAGGGTGATTCTCCTCTAATAGAAATTTCATCTATAAATCTAGTATCACTGAACACTTGCCAATGCGACAGAACCACTCATACGAAGTTCTGAATTATCCTATAGATAAAAATCTATTAATCTTATTCAAAGAAAGTTGTTTTATTTATGGTATTCACAAGTTATTATCAAGACAACAAGCAAAGCGTAAGATGCCTTCCAGGGCAAGATGAATAGTTAAAATTATGTAATAATTTCAACCTTCATCTTGCCATATTTCTTCGGCAACCTCCTGGGGAATTTTGGACGGGATTTGGGATAAATCAGGCAACTGTAGGACTTCTATTTCCGCCACCTGCTCTTGGACATTGACAGGCATATGCAATGGTTCGCGGTGTTCAATCCAGCAGCTGGCTAAAGGTAAGGTTTTCTCCATCTCATCTAGTGGTCGAGGAATAACCATGACTGCGTTCAATTCGCCAATGCGTTCTGCCTCAAACATTCCAGCTTCTACCGCCACTGCCACATTAGCAACAGTGCCACGAATAATGGCAGTGCACAAACCGGCACCAATTTTCTCATAGGCTGCTAAATGAACATCAGCCGACTTAAGCATGGCATCACAAGCACCCACCATGGCCGGAAATCCCCTAGTCTCCACTAAACCAATGGCTAAGTTACTTAAACTGCTTTGATTCCCTTCCTCCATCAATTTACTCAGCCGGCTGGTGATGGGCAGCACTATATCCAAGTTAGGATAAGGCCGAGGAATCACCAAGCTAGAAACCAATTGACCAAACTGTTCAGCAGTTTGAACACCAGCTTCTACAGCCAGACGCACATCGGCAATTCCGCCTCTGACAATAGCGGTACACTGCCCACTACCAATTTTTTCATAACCGACTAGGTGAACACCGGCGGATTTGAGCATCATATCTGCCGTTCCCACTATGGCGGGAAAGCTGCTGGTAGAGACTAAACCCAAAGCAGTATTTTTCAGAGGATCTCGTCGGCGGGATTTCTGAATTGTGCTAATAGAGTGTTGGTTAGATGTTTCCATGTGAACTTTCCAGATTACTCATGAAACTGACAACTTACAATTAACACTTACTCAGACTGATCGTCAGAGATGGGGTCATTTAAGCTTTGCCGATGGGGAAATAATGTCACTAGTAACCTATTTATACTTCCTTGTCCATAAATTTGGTTCCCGAAATTATGATCTGATTTAGTGGGAGGCTGACTTGATTTTGGTTCCTGGGGTATGGATTTATTGGTGTCAGCGTTTTTTTCTCCAGCAGGGGGCTGGCTTTCCGATGTAGGCGAAGACACAGAAGAGGAAGTAGACTGGTATTTGAATTTCCAGTAAGCAGATGCACAAATGTTAGTCGAGGAAATGACTGTCTCCTCATCCGGCTCTAAACTATTTTCCGCTTCTGGCTGTTGTTCACTACTGGTATGAGCACCATTGTTAGGAGCTGCTGCCGGTTGTTGTGTATCCTCAATTTCCCGACTGGTGTCCCCTAAAATTGAGCCTGGCGGAATGACTGTTCCTGGCTCGATAGAACAGTTAAAAACTGTGGTTGCTGAACCAATACAAGCATTTGCGCCAATTTTGCCTTGACCCACCATCAAAAAACCGGCTCCCAAGTTTGCTCCTGCTTCTACCTCTAGAGTGCCTTCGCTAACTTGGAGAATTGACCCCATACCAATACACACCCCTGGTCCGATGATCATCTTGCTGTTTACAGCAGCTTGAAGTATGACTCCAGGTGCCAAGACCGCGCTGGGATGAATAGTCACCTCGCCACTTATATAAGACTCGAACTTGTTGCTCAGGTGCAGTGGCGGCACAGACATGGAAATTTTTACCTCGGAAGCCGGAGAGAGCATAGTGCTAAGTGCTGAATCCATTCTATAAGGTTGGCAATAGCTTGATGCCTGGAGTAACGACTAAAAATTTTACTCAGCAATGGCTACGCCCACGGATGTTAACAGCACTCTTAACTCAGCAATTTTAGGGACGTTGGATGATAGTTTCCAGGACTCGGCGTTTAGCTTTAGTGTCAATACCAACTAACCGCACGTATTCCCCTGGATATTCAGCGAGGTATCCCTCTAAAGCCTCAATCACCCCTCTGTCAGATTTGGCTTCAATTTGACCGCAGCTCGCCCAGGAACCTGTACGGAACCGTCTTTGGTCTACGTGTTCAGCAGTAACTTTATATCCACCCGCCAAAATTTGTCGGATTTGGTCTACCACTTCAGAACTCAACCGGGTACTGGTGGCGGTGGCGGTAGCAGTGCCGGAACTATTGCTGCTAAAGGATTTCTTGCTAGCAGAAGGGGCAACTGGTCCGCCTGGTCTTTGGATAATGCTTTCTAAAACCCGCCGTTTAGCTTTGGTATCAATACCAATCACCCGTACATATTCCCCTTGGTGGGATTCTAAACATGCTTCTAATGCGGCTAGCACTTCATTGGTGGAAGTTGATTCAATGGGCTGGCAGCTGTTCCAGGAACCAGTGCGGAAACGTCGCTCATCTACGTGTTCAGACCCAATTTTGTAACCACTTGATAGCAAATTACGAATTTGCTCTATGGTTTCGCTACTCAGTACACCACTGCTGGCAACGTGACCATTGCCATTACTACTATAGCGACCGTTACCATTATTAGCAGATGCCGGAAAACCACTAGAGGCGATGGTAGTGACTATGCCATCCGGGCGTTGAATAATGGTTTCTAGGACGCGCCGTTTACCATTGTCAATGCCAAACAGACGGACATATTCGCCGCTATGATCTTTCAGACAGCTTTCTAACGCTGCGATCGCTTCACCTATAGATCCAGGTTGAATGGGTTGGCAACTTTGCCAACAACCAGTGCGGAACCGTCTTTGATCTACGTGTTCCGTACCAATTTTATATCCTTGATCTAAAAGATAGCGCACCTGTTCTATGATTTCTGCACCCAAGCTGTTGCTCGACACTTCACTACTCCTTTCTAGCTCTAAAACAGTAATACCAGTATTTGTATAAGATTTAGCAATCTCATCCCGAATGGGTGCAATACACTTGCTATCCGCAGCACAGCGATAACCAGTTCTTAATGACTGATTTATCCCCACCACATGATGGGCGAACTGCTGATCCTGAACCTCAGCATCTGGCAACCGGTCTGCTTGCTGCTGAGTAGTAATTATCGCTCCCGAAGGTACATACTTACCAGGGGGAATTTCTACATCTTGAATTAAAGCGTGCATCATGACGATGCAACCCGCGCCTACTCTGGCGTTAAATACTGTGGAACGAAAACCAATGAAGGAATTATCTCCTACATAAGCCGGACCATGAACCAATGCCATGTGGGTAATAGAAACATTTTCTCCTACCCATACTGAGTATTGATTTTGGTCATCGCCAATGACTCGGCCTTGTTCGAGTCCATGAATTACTACACCATCTTGAATATTAGTATTTTCGCCAATAAAAAAAGGTGTACCTTCATCCGCTCTAATCGAGGTTCCTGGAGCAATGATGACATTAGCACCTATTCGTACATCTCCAATAATATTGGCTGCCGGATGTACAAAAGTGCTTTCATGGATTTTGGGCTCGGCTAAATTCCTCGACCACGGGGTTGGGGGTGCCGCCGTGCTGCGGACAACCATTACAAAATTCCTCCTCAATTAAGCTTTTTTTTCTTAAATCTTTGACCATTCAAAGACTATCGATACTGCTCTTTTTTGCTGTACATGAGACGACCTTCCAAGTGAATGGTATCAATGATCGCCACCACTGCTGCATCCAAGGGACGCTGTTCATTACCTAAAATCTGACGAGCGGCACTGCCACGAGTGACAAGCACCCACTCATCTACTCCCGCGCCTACGGTATCTGCTGCTACTTCGTATTTAGACAGGAGGTTTCCTTCTTCATCTACTAATTGCAACAACAGTAGTTTGACACCGCGAAGACTTGGATCTTTTTGCGTGCTGACTACTGTGCCACGAACTTTGGCAACTTGCATTACAGATTACGGTCTTCTACCGAAAAGGACGAATGGCGTTGACATTTTCCCGGAATTGTTCTACGTCTTCGGTATACCGAATTGGTAACACGTATTCCAAGTTTTCATGAGGACGAGCAATGATGTGGGTAGATAACACTTCTCCCCCATTGACTCGTTTAACTGATTCTACCCCCGCACCCACTGAAGCTTGAACTTCGGAAACATCACCCCGAACGATGACTGTGACTCGACCGCTGCCGATTTTTTCATAGCCTACCAAAGTAACACGCGCGGCTTTTACCATGGCATCAGCAGCTTCTACTACTGCCGGAAAGCCCAGCGTTTCTACCATTCCTACTGCGATTGACATTAGTTCTTATCCTGAATTAAAGTTTTTACCCTTGGGAAAAAGTGGCGCTCAAGACAGCGACCCCGTTAATTACTTTACTTGCTTAAAATCAGTTTTTAAGTCCGGAACTGTTCTACAGCTTCGGTGTAACGTATGGGCAAAACGTACTCTAGGTTTTCGTGGGGACGGGCAATAATGTGAGTGGATAATACTTCGCCACCATTAACTCTTCTGGCTGCATCTACGCCGGCCGCAACAGAGGCTTGTACTTCCGACACGTCACCCCGGACAATCACGGTTACCCTAGCACTCCCAATTTTTTCATAGCCTACCAAAGTCACACGTGCGGCTTTCACCATCGCATCAGCAGCTTCTACTACCGCCGGAAACCCCTTAGTTTCAATCATTCCAACTGCAATTGGCATCGCAGAACTCCTAAAAATTTAATCCAATTAGTACTGTGTTTTGAAATGTTTAAGCGGAGGGCTGCATCTTGAGCCATAAAAACACTTCTAAATTAAGCATAGGAAAGCTTGGCCTCCCTGGCAATATAAATTAGTATAATAGTTTATGATAAAATAGTTTTAAAAAACTTAACAAAAGTTTATCCCTGATTCGGCTCAATGAAAGTTAATCAATTCCTAGAGCAACCACTTATGCTTTATAATTTCTTTATTACATTTACAAAAGGACATTCATAGCTACGGCGACTCCGCTCCGCAGTGGGGATATTAATCGCTGTATGTTTTGCTGTCTATAAGTTTTCCGACCTTGAGAGCAAAAGTAATCATTTTGTAAAAAACACATAATTTTTTTTAATGTATTTGGATAAATTTATTTACTGCAAGTACAAATATAAATCCATCATCACCGATGATTTAATAGACGTGAATGCTTGTAAATATCTAAAACTATATTCAAATATACCAAAATAAGATAACCTAAACAAAAAATACTCATTGAAGAATTTAGGGAACAAATAGTTAAAAAAACCATAGATATAATCCAATAATTATATTTTTTAGTCAAAGATTGTTCTAAGGATATTTAAGAAAAAGTCACAGCGGAGTCGTCAAGGAAAATGTCAATGAATCAGTTTCTATTTTCAACAAGTTGGTGGGTGCCATTCTACAGCCTACTTGGCGCACTGGTAACCTTACCGTGGGGAATGGGAATCATTCGGCGTACCGGTCCTAGACCCGCGGCATATTTCAACATATTCACAACCATTGTGGGGTTCCTTCATAGTCTGTTCGTATTTAAGCATATTTGGGATAAACAACCAGAAATTTTAGTGATCAACTGGTTGCAAGCTGCAGATTTTAACTTATCTTTTGCCTTAGAACTCTCCCCAACTAGCATTGGGGCGATGGTATTAATTAGCGGATTAAGTCTGTTAACACAAATTTATGCCCTAGGATACATGGAAAAGGACTGGTCTTTAGCACGGTTCTTTGCATTAATCGGATTCTTTGAAATGGCGCTGACTGGTTTAGCGATCAGTGATTCCTTGTTTCTCAGCTACGCTGTTTTAGAAGTACTCACCCTTTCTACCTATCTATTGGTGGGATTTTGGTATGCTCAACCACTAGTCGTGACAGCAGCGCGAGATGCCTTTTTGACCAAGCGGGTGGGAGACTTACTTTTATTAATGGGGGTGGTAACGCTTTCGACTTTATGTGGTAGTTTGAACTTTTCTGATTTGTATGAGTGGGCACAAACAGCTGATTTAAGTCCAGTTACTTCGACTTTGCTGTGCTTGGGATTAATTGCCGGACCTGCGGGTAAATGCGCTCAATTTCCCTTACACCTATGGTTAGATGAAGCCATGGAAGGCCCTAACCCCGCTTCGGTAATGCGGAATTCATTAGTTGTAGGTGGCGGTGCTTATGTATTATATAAAATTCAGCCAATATTAACCTTGTCTCCCATTGCTTTAAATACCCTAGTTGTGATAGGGGCATTGACCGCAGTGGGTGCAACATTAGTGTCACTAGCCCAAACAGATATTAAGCGAGCCTTATCTCATTCCACTAGTGCATACATGGGCTTAGTCTTTTTGGCAGTGGGGTTAGAGCAAGGTGGTGTGGCCCTAATGTTAATGTTAACCCATGCGATCGCTAAAGCTCTATTATTCATGAGTTCTGGTTCAGTAATCTATACCACTAGCACCCAAGACTTAACCGAAATGGGTGGATTATGGTCAAGGATGCCAGCCACTACCACAGCTTTTATCGTAGGTTCTGCTGGTATGGTAACACTGTTACCACTGGGAAGTTTCTGGGCAATGCTGGCATGGGCAGATGGCTTAGTTCATGCTAGTCCTTGGGTAATTGCCATCTTAGTATTAGTCAACGGCTTGACAGCCTTGAACCTGACACGAGTATTCAGATTAATATTTTGGGGTAAACCACAACAAAAAACCCGCCGCACCCCGGAAGTTGGCTGGCAAATGGCATTGCCAATGGTGGCACTAACTGTAGTGAATTTACTCTTACCACTGATGCTACAGCAATGGTATTTGCTGCCTAATTGGGAAAACGTGGATTGGTACATACTATTAATCTTGGTTTCTTCTACGGTGATCGGCGTAGCTATAGGCTCTACAATGTCCCTGCATAAAGCATGGTCAAGATCCAGAATCCTGGTCTGGAGATTTGTACAAGACCTATTGGGTTATGATTTTTACATTGATAAAATTTATAAACTAACGATAGTTAATTTAGTCGCCCTGCTATCAAAATTTTCTGATTGGAGCGATCGCTATCTAGTTGATGGTTTTGTTAACCTGGTAGGATTTGCGACAATTCTAGGTGGACAAGGCTTAAAATATACCATTTCTGGTCAATCCCAGGGATATATGTTAACTATCCTGGTAGTGATCAGCGTCCTGGGTTTTTTCATTAGCTGGTCATTAGGTCTACTAGATAAATTACCGTTTTAACAGGGCAACAGACTTTTTACATCCCCTCTACCCATCCATAGTTATACTTATGCTGAGTGTACTAATTGTACTGCCATTATTAGCCGCGGCTTTAATCGGTTTCTGGCCCGGTCACATCAGTGGCAAACTTTCCCGTCAAGTGGCTTTCCTCTTCGCCATTATCATCTTCTTGTGGACAGTTGTACTGGCAGTAAAATTCAATCCCGCCCAAGCCAATCAACAGTTTACTGAGTTTATCCCCTGGATAGAATCTTTAGGCTTGAATTATAATTTAGGAATAGATGGTTTATCTTTACCATTACTGGTTTTAAATGGACTGTTAACTTGTATTGCCATTTACAGCAGTAATGAATCCCTTCAGCGTCCTAGATTTTATTACTCCTTAATCTTACTGTTAAATGCTGGGGTGATTGGAGCATTTTTGGCACAAGATTTACTACTATTTTTCCTGTTTTATGAGCTGGAACTAATACCGCTATATCTGTTAATTGCCATTTGGGGAGGCGCTAGACGGGGTTATGCTGCCACAAAATTTCTGATTTACACCGCGATTTCCGGGATATTAATTTTGGCAAGTTTCCTGGGTATGGTTTGGCTGAGTGGTTCTGGTAGCTTTGCGCTCTTGGGTTTGAAAACCACAACTTTACCTTTGGTAACACAGCTGATACTACTAGGAGGCCTTCTAGTGGGTTTTGGGATTAAAATTCCCCTATTTCCCTTTCACACATGGTTACCAGATGCCCACGTTGAAGCTTCTACACCCATTTCTGTCCTGTTGGCGGGAGTGTTATTGAAGTTAGGAACCTATGGCCTACTACGTTTTGGCATGAACTTGTTACCAGAAGCTTGGACTTATTTAGCCCCATGGTTGGCAACTTGGGCTGTAGTCAGTGTACTATTTGGCTCTTCTTGTGCGATCGCCCAAACCGACATGAAAAAAATGGTAGCCTACAGCTCCATTGGACACATGGGCTACATCCTATTAGCAGCGGCGGCGGCTACACCGGTGAGTACCTTGGGGGCTGTGATGCAAATGATCAGCCACGGTTTGATTTCCCCACTGCTATTTTTACTTGTGGGGGTTGTTTATCAAAAAGCTGGAAGCCGCGATTTAAATGTAATTAAAGGATTACTTAACCCAGAACGAGGGTTACCCCTGATTGGTAGCTTAATGGTTTTGGGTGTGATGGCCAGCGCCGGTGTACCGGGAATGGTGGGGTTTATCTCCGAATTTATCGTTTTTAGGGGCAGTTTTGCCGTTTTTCCAGTGCAGACGCTGTTATCTATGATTGGTACAGGCTTAACTGCCGTTTACTTCTTAATTCTGATGAATCGCGCCTTTTTTGGGCGGTTGTCCCCACAAGTCAGCAACTTGCCCCGTGTATTGTGGAGCGATCGCATACCTTCAGTAATTCTAGCGGTATTGATTGTAATTTTTGGTATACAACCAGCTTGGTTAGTGCGCTGGAGTGAACCCACAATCACAGCTATGGTTAATAGCGAAAATGTAGTACCTGCGGTGTCTTTAGATCAGGGTACTGGTAACTAAGGACTGGGTAAGAGTATTTTCGATACCCGATACCCCATCTCTAAATCTCTGTAACTTTTGCAGAAATGGCAATGTTAAGCATGGAAAAAAAACCTTTCTCACATCCTTTATCTGAGTATATTCAAAGACTACTCACCGGAGGTACATTACTTCCTGATAGTCCAGATAATGTCATGGAAGTTGTGGGCATACTGAAAAGCTACGGCGTGGTTTTAGATGCCTATTCAAAAAACCTCATTTATATTGCTGAACATCAATTTCTAGTATTTTTTCCCTTTTTTAAATACTTTAACGGGGAAATTTCTTTCCCCAAGCTAATTCGCCATTGGTGGCATGACAGAATTAACTTTGAATATGCCGAATATTGCATGAAAGCCATGATGTGGCACGGTGGAGGTGGTCTAGATGCATATTTAGATACACCAGAGTTTGAAGAAAGAGCACAAGCAGTTATTCAAGCCAAATTCCCCAACAATCCCATCATCGGCGTTAACCAACTATTTCCGGATTTTTTAACGGAAATGTTGCGTGTGTCGGCTTACTATAGTGGCTTAGGCCAATTTTGGCGGGTAATGGCGGATATTTTCCTGAATTTATCAGACCGCTACGACCAAAAAGAAATTAAAACCATTCCCCAAGTTGTAGACCACATTAAAGCGGGTTTGGTTGCAGATGCGTTAAAGCCTATTACTTACGCCGTCAAAATCCGAGGGGAAGTTTATGACATCATTCCTAAATCTGTGGGTTTAACCTTCCTAGCAGATACAGCCATCCCTTATGTAGAGGCAGTATTCTTTCGGGGAACTCCCTTTCATGGCACAGTGTCATATAATGCCCAAGCATATCAAATTCCCCTAGACCAAGCTCGATTTCAGTATGGCGCACTATATGCGGACCCTTTACCTATAGGTGGTTCTGGTATTCCTCCCACTTTGCTGATGCAGGATATGCGTCATTATCTCCCGGATTATTTACACACAATTTATCGTCACAGTCTTCGAGGGGAGGATGATTTGCGAGTCCAAATTTGTATGAGCTTCCAAAAGTCAATGTTTTGTGTAACCACAGCAGCGATTTTGGGACTAATGCCTTATTCTATGGATACTGAAGATACATCTGAACAAACTGCTAATCGTGTCTATTTAGAAAAATGGATGACTCGGTTAGAAACTTCTCAATTACAGGCAGTAAATAACAAATAATACAACTTAATTAATTTATTTTGCCCAAAAAATCAATCTCTAATCTAGTGCGATCGCTCACGATATTTGCTACGGTGGCACGATAAGATTCTAAAACAATAGTCTGACTATAAGGTCTAAATGGCAGAAACACTATTTTTTAACGCTCTGCGGGAAGCCATTGATGAAGAAATGGCGCGTGATTCGAGTGTATTCGTTCTTGGGGAAGATGTAGGACATTATGGCGGTTCCTACAAAGTCACTAAAGACTTATACAAAAAGTATGGCGAACTAAGGATTCTTGATACTCCCATCGCCGAAAACAGTTTTACTGGTATGGCCGTGGGCGCAGCTATGACTGGGTTAAGACCCATAATAGAAGGTATGAATATGGGCTTTTTGCTCCTAGCCTTTAACCAGATATCCAACAACGCGGGAATGCTACGTTACACCTCCGGCGGTAACTTTAAAATCCCTATGGTCATTCGCGGTCCAGGGGGTGTAGGTAGACAGCTAGGGGCTGAACATTCTCAACGCCTAGAGGCTTACTTCCAAGCGGTTCCGGGCTTAAAAATTGTTACTTGCTCCACACCCTATAACGCTAAAGGACTACTAAAATCGGCTATTCGTGACGATAACCCGGTGTTGTTCTTTGAACACGTTCTACTTTACAACTTAAAAGAAGATTTACCAGAAGAAGAATATCTACTACCCCTGGATAAAGCAGAAGTTGTGCGTCGTGGCAAAGATGTCACAATACTCACTTACTCACGGATGCGCCATCATGTATTGCAAGCCGTGAAAACTTTAGAAAAACAAGGTTATGATCCAGAAGTAATAGACCTAATATCACTCAAGCCTTTGGATTTTGATACTATTGGGGCATCCATACGCAAAACCCATCGAGTTATTATCGTGGAAGAGTGTATGAGAACCGGGGGTATTGGTGCAGAATTAACCGCCTCCATCAATGACCGCTTGTTTGATGAATTGGATGCGCCGGTACTGCGGCTTTCTTCCCAAGATATACCCACACCCTATAACGGTAGTTTGGAACGGTTAACAATTGTGCAGCCAGAACAAATCGTCGAAGCTGTAGAAAAAATGGTCGCTATGCGAGTTTAAAAGCCCAAGACTGGGGAATGAGGAAAAATCTACCTCATCTCCCCACCACCCCCATCTACCCATTCAAAACTCGTTCAAAGAACGCTATTATAGCCTTTGTCAGTTGCGAGTTATTGTATGCAAAGACAGCGATCGCTATTAGCTTTGATTTTCGTGCTGCTCATGGCCGCTATTGCGGTGATAGTAAAAATTCCAGTACCTTTGGGGTTAGACTTACGGGGCGGTTCACAGTTAACCATTCAGGTGCAATCAGCACTCCTGATGAGAGAAATTACTGAACGAGATTTGGCTGGGGTTCAGAAAGTTGTGGAAGGTCGAGTTAATGGTCTTGGGGTTTCTGAGCCAGTAATTCAAACTGTAGGCACAGACAAAATCCTGGTACAATTACCAGGAGTCAATGACCCGCAGCAAGCAGAACGAGTGCTAGGTGGTACAGCACAGTTAGAATTTCGACAACAAAAGCCTGGTACAGAAACTCAACTTTTTGCTTTTCAAGCATCCAGAACTGAACTCAGAGCCAAGCAAGAAGAGTTAAGAAACCGCGGCGATGAGGCCGCAATTATTAATAATCAAGAAGAATTAGCCAAAAATAATCAAGCCATCAGAGAATTGTTTGACAGCACTGAACCACCACTAGACGGTAAATATCTCCAAGATGCCTATGGTGAACCAACTCAAGGTAGTAATTGGAATGTTGCCATTCGCTTTGATACTAAAGGTGGTGAACTGTTTGCCAATCTCACTAAAAACCTTGCCGGTACCGGGCGGAGCATTGGGATTTTTTTAGATAATGAATTAATCAGCGCTCCTGTAGTGGGGGTAGAATTTGCTGGTACAGGAATTACCGGCGGTGCTGCAGTGATTACAGGTACATTTACCCCCCAAGAAGCCAATGACTTGGGCGTGCAGTTGCGTGGCGGTGCTTTACCTGTACCCGTGGAAATCGCCGAAAGACGGACCGTAGGCGCTACCTTGGGTAAAGACAGTATTCAAAGCAGCATTTATGCTGGTATTGGCGGTCTAATCTTAGTATTAATATTTATGGTATTTTACTACCGCCTACCAGGATTGATTGCCGATATCTCATTAGTCATCTACTCTCTACTAACATGGGCGAGTTTTGCTCTGTTGGGGGTTACCCTGACTTTACCGGGAATTGCTGGTTTTATCCTCAGTATTGGCATGGCAGTTGATGCCAATGTGCTAATCTTTGAGCGTACACGGGAAGAATTGCGAGCGGGTAAATCTTTGTATCGTTCTGTAGAATCTGGTTTTTACCGAGCATTTTCCAGTATTTTAGACAGCAACGTCACTACATGGATTGCTTGTGCTGCTTTGTTTTGGTTTGGTTCCGGATTAGTCAGAGGCTTTGCTCTCACCTTAGCCTTGGGTGTAGCCATGAGTATGTTTACCGCAATCACTTGTAGCCGCACACTCATGTTTTTAGCAGTTACTAGTCCGGCTGTGAAAAATAAGCGAGAGCTTTTCTGTCCTAACCTACCAGCATTAAATAAGCCAGAGGTGGCTAAATGAAATTGAATATTAACAAATCGCGATCGCTATGGTGGAGCATTTCTAGTGCCTTTATTCTGATTAGTTTGATCTCAATGGCGATTTCGTGGCAAAACCCCCAAATTCGCGCGCCCCTACGCCCCGGCTTAGATTTCATCGGTGGTACGCGCTTACAGTTAGAACGTGACTGTACACAACTGGGTAACTGCGATCAACCAATAAATATAACCACAGTCCGAGAAGTAGCACAAGCCCAGGGTTTGGGCGATAGCAGCATCCAAATAGTGGGAGACAATGGCATATCAATTCGCACCAAGGACTTAGATGTTGATCAGCGCACCAATTTACAAACTGCTTTAAGTGAGAAAATTGGTATCTTTGACCCGCAACAAAACCAAATTGACACTGTTGGCCCTACCTTGGGAGCAGAATTATTTCGCTCTGGTATCATCGCCCTCATAGTTTCTTTTATCGGCATTATTATTTACTTGACCTTCCGCTTCCAGTTGGACTACGCCTTATTTGCCATTGTGGCGCTTTTGCACGATGTCTTGATTACTGCAGGGCTTTTTTCAATTTTCGGCTTACTGCTCAACCTAGAAGTGGATAGTCTGTTTATTGTGGCACTGCTGACAATTATCGGTTTCTCTGTCAACGATACAGTAGTGATTTATGATCGCATTCGGGAAACTATTAAGGTCAATCCCCAGCAGCCAATTGTCGAGGTTGTGGATGATGCTGTCAACCAAACATTAGGAAGATCAATCAATACTACCTTAACAACCTTGCTGTCAGTCATCGCCATCTTTGTCTTTGGCGGAGAAACACTCAGATACTTCGCCCTAGCATTAATTATTGGCTTTGCTATAGGGTCTTATTCCAGTATTTTTGTCGCCAGTACTCTGTTGACTTGGTGGCGAGAACGCACAGAGAAATATCCTATTTTAGTCAGTGCTGAGGCCATTGATACATCTACTAACTCCCAGGATGGTTAGAATGAGCTTAAGGGAATACCAGGCGGTGGGAAATATTGCTTATACAAACCAGAGCTTAATCAGGTTAAATTAGGTGTATATTAGCTTAAAATAACCAACATCAACACATTAAAATCCGTGGTTTATCGGTGGTTAATTATTCTTATTTGAACCATAGTAAATCCCAATCCACCTGTGCATAATTCCTCATTACCCGAACAACAAGCCTTTGATTAATTTGGAACCGGTTGTTTATTCTCCCATGGATCAACTCGAAGAACCATCAATAAATAGTAAAAATGCCAATGGTATTAACTCATCCTTTAACCAACAAGTAGAAAGGCTACATCAAATGTAGAATCTATTTTAACAGACCAATTTTAGCACAAAGCATGAAAGCTAGATATCAGTACAGATTTTACCCAAGAAACCAACAGCAACAGAATTTAGCTCGGTTGTACGGTTGTGTTAGGGTTGTTTGGAATGATGCTTTAGCGTTCTGCAAACAATCTGAAAAGCTGCCTAGATACAATAAACTCTCGGCAATGCTGACCCAAGCTAAAAAGACTCAAGAGAGAAAATGGCTATCTGATGTTTCTTCAGTGCCATTACAACAGTCTCTTAGGCATTTAGATGTTGCTTACAAAAACTTTTTCAATTCCCTTAAAGGTAAGAGAAAAGGTAAAAAGGTTGGGGTTCCTAGATTTAAAAAGAA
>NZ_JAQMUH010000125.1:0-12725 GCF_028331025.1 Anabaenopsis arnoldii
ATCATTATGGTTTTAAGGGAACAGGGAACAGGGAACAGGGAACAGGGAATAGTGAGTAGGGAATAGTGAGTAGGGAATAGGGAATAGGGGATAGGGGATAGGGAATAGTGAATGTCCTAATTACCTTGGCGGTTGCTATATTATATAAATTGCTCTGTTTCCAGGCATAATCTCTTTGATATACAGGGATGACAAAACTTTTATTTCTGCCTTCTAGGAACTGATAAATGGGTTGTTTTTTGACTTGCATAGTGGAAAAAATAAGAAAGGGGCAAATTCCAGGATATCCTTGATACTATTTAGTAACATATCAGACAATGGGGGCAAAGCGATCGCCCCACCTAGTCCCCACATTGGAAATCTTGTTTAATCTGAGTGGAATTTGCCCCAGTACCCCTTATGCTAACCATTGGGTTATGAATAAACTGTAATAGTTCAACCCTAACGACAGACTGAGCAAAAAGGATGAAGCACGGATGAGTAAATTTATTGATACTGCAATTGAAGCCATTGTAGCCCGGGAAATTCTCGATTCCCGGGGGAGGCCGACAGTGGAAGCGGAAGTACATCTAGCTGGTGGTGCTGTGGGGGTAGCTCAGGTTCCCAGTGGTGCTTCCACCGGGACATTTGAAGCCCACGAGTTGCGGGATGGGGACAAAAGCCGCTATGGTGGTAAGGGGGTACTCAAAGCGGTAGAAAATGCCAATCAGGTATTAGCACCAAAATTACTAGGCTTGGATGTGCTAAACCAAGAACTGTTAGATCGGACGATGCTCGCTACAGATGGTTCCCCTAACAAAGCCAATTTAGGAGCTAATGCAATTTTAGCCATTTCCTTGGCAGCAGCCAAAGCCGGGGCGGAGGCCTTGGGGATTCCCCTCTATCGCTACTTAGGCGGACCGTTGGCGAATTTGTTACCTGTACCCTTAATGAATGTGATTAACGGGGGCGCACACGCTGCAAATAATGTGGATTTTCAAGAGTTTATGATTGTCCCCATTGGTGCGTCTTCTTTCCGGGAAGCTTTGCGCTGGGGTGCGGAGGTGTTTGCTACTCTCAGCAAGGTGTTAGATGACAAAGGTTTACTGACTGGTGTGGGAGATGAGGGGGGTTTTGCTCCTAACCTAGAGTCAAATCAGGTGGCTTTAGAATTATTGGTAGCGGCGATTAAACAAGCTGGTTACAAACCAGGGGAGGAGGTAGCTTTGGCCCTGGATGTAGCGGCCAGTGAGTTTTACAAAAATGGACAGTATGTTTATGATGGTAAACCCCACGCTCCCGCTGAGTTTATTGACTACCTGGGTCAATTAGTGGCAGAATATCCTATTGTCTCCATTGAAGATGGGTTACATGAGGAAGACTGGCAGAATTGGCAATTACTCACCCAAAAGTTAGGCTCTCAGGTGCAGTTGGTGGGTGATGATTTGTTTGTTACCAATGCTACCCGCTTACAAAAGGGGATTGAGCTAACAGCTGGTAATTCTATTTTGATTAAACTCAATCAAATTGGCTCCCTGACGGAAACTTTGGAAACTATTGATTTAGCTACTCGGAACGGTTTCCGCTCGGTAATTAGCCATAGGTCTGGGGAAACTGAAGATACTACCATCGCGGATTTAGCTGTGGCTACCCGTGCGGGTCAAATTAAGACCGGTTCCCTCTGTCGCAGTGAACGGGTGGCGAAATATAATCGCTTGCTGCGGATTGAGGATGAATTGGGCGATCGCGCTGTGTATGCGGGTACTGTAGGTTTAGGGCCGAAGTAGGGAGAGGGGAAATAAATTCCCCATGTCCCACATTAGGGATAAAATCCTAATTGGGGCAGTCCCAAGGTTTCATCCCAACCCATCATTAAGTTTAAACACTGTATAGCTTGACCCGCCTGTCCTTTAATCAGGTTGTCAATGGCTGACATGACAATCACTCGGCGAGTGCGCGGGTCAACTTCTACGCCGATATAGCAAAGATTGCTACCACAAGCCCATTTAGTTTGGGGATAAGTACCATTATCGCAGACTTTCACCCAGGGGGCGTGACGATAGAAGGCTTTATAGATGGTAATCAGGTCATCCCGCACTAATCCAGGGTCGCGGAGTGTGGCGTATACTGTGGCTAAAATTCCCCGCACCATGGGGATGAGGTGGGGGGTAAATTGAACTTTGACATCGTGACCGGCTAAATCACTACAAATCTGCTCAATTTCTGGGGTGTGGCGGTGATTAACAACACCATAAGCCCCCAGGGAGTTATCAGCCTCAGCCAATAATAGGTTAATTTTCCCCTGTCTACCTCCCCCTGATGTGCCAGATTTAGCATCAATAATGGCGCTTTCGGGGACGATGAGACCTTGTTTAAGTAGTGGGGAGAGGGCTAAAAGGCTCGCGGTGGGGTAACAACCAGGACAACCGACCAGCTGGGCTTCTGCAATGCGATCGCGGTAAAGTTCTGGTAATCCATAGACTGCGGTGGCGGCGATGGTGTCATCGGTTCTCTGTCCCCCATACCAATTAGTATAAGTGGTTAAATCGCTAAATCGATAATCGGCACTCAGATCCAGTACCTTACATCCTTTAGCACACAATTGGGGTGCAATTTGGTAAGCCAGGCCATTGGGTAGGGAAAGAAAGACTACCTCACAACGGTGAGCAATGACATCTGGTTCCACTGGTTCGATTGGTAAGTTAACCAGATGAGCCAGATGGGGGTAGAGGTCTGCAAAAGACCGACCAGCACTACTTTCACCCCCTAAATAAACTAGTTCAACTTCTGGATGTTCCATCAGTAATCTGACTAGTTGCACTCCCCCATAACCTGACGCGCCAACAATTCCCACAGGTACGCGTCTAAAATTACCCATAATTATGAAATCCTCATCCGTTTTTAGTTAAGGTGGTTAATTCTGAAATATCAGCTAGAAAATGCACGGCATACAACAATACACCAATTACCCTCAATGCTGGGTTGTGGCAAGATTTTACACTTTTACTAGACAAAATCAACATTTATCTCCAAAGATCACCACAGATCAATATTTATTTAAGTAGCGTTACCCGGTATTCCGCTTCCCAAGTGTTACCGGAAAAGTCTAAAATAGCTGATCAGTCTGGCAATTTAGTTGTAATCCAAATAAACAAGCTACAATCTATAAAGAAGAAATTGTAAGAAAAATTTACTTTTGGTAGCTGGAATTTTCTGTGTCAAAGCCTAAGCCTATACGAAAGACTGATTCTACTCCCCTGAATGGGAACGACTCCCCCACGGTTGTACCGACCACCGGGGACAACATTGATGGTGCTGTCTCTTCAACTCCAGCCTTTAAATTTGATTCCATTGATGCTGCTTTGGCAGACTTAAAAGCAGGTCGTGTCATTGTGGTAGTAGATGACGAAAATCGCGAAAATGAAGGCGACTTAATTGGTGCAGCCCAATTTGCTACCCCAGATATGATTAATTTTATGGCGGTGCAAGCTAGGGGGCTGATTTGTCTAGCCATGACAGGCGATCGCTTGGACGAATTAGACTTACCCTTAATGGTAACCAACATCACAGATACTAACCAAACAGCATTTACAGTTAGTATTGATGCGGGTCCAGAACTAGGTGTTACTACCGGAATTTCCGCCGAAGACCGCGCCCGCACGATCCAAGTGGCCCTCAACCCAGGGACTAAACCTACAGATTTACGCCGCCCTGGTCATATTTTCCCCATTCGTGCCAAAATGGGGGGTGTACTCAAACGGGCGGGACATACCGAAGCAGCTGTAGATTTATCTCGATTAGCGGGGTTATATCCGGCTGGGGTAATTTGTGAAATTCAAAACCCTGACGGTTCCATGGCGCGGTTACCGGAATTAATTGATTATGCCCAAAAGCATAATCTCAAAATTATTAGTATTGCGGATTTAATTAGTTATCGCCTCCAACACGATCGCCTAATATACCGTGAGGTGGTGACTAAACTGCCTAGCCAATTCGGTCAGTTTGATATTTACGCCTATCGCCATACTCTGGATAATACAGAACACGTGGCCATTGTCAAGGGTAACCCGGCTAATTTCCCAGATGCAACGGTGATGGTGCGGATGCACTCGGAATGTTTAACCGGTGATGCTTTGGGTTCTTTACGCTGTGACTGTCGGATGCAGCTCAAAGCAGCACTCAAAATGATTGAATCCGCTGGTCAAGGTGTTGTAGTTTACCTGCGACAAGAAGGGCGGGGAATTGGTTTAATTAATAAGCTCAAAGCCTATTCTTTACAGGATATGGGTCTGGATACGGTAGAAGCTAACGAGCGTCTGGGTTTTCCCGCTGACTTGCGGGATTATGGAATGGGGGCGCAAATGCTCATGGATTTGGGGATTAAGAAAATTCGCCTGATTACTAATAATCCCCGGAAAATTGCGGGACTCAAGGGTTATGGGTTACAAGTGGTTGACCGCTTACCGTTATTGATTGAGGCTAATGATTATAATTCCTATTACCTAGCTACTAAAGCCCAAAAGCTGGGTCATATGCTGTTACAGACTTACTTGGCCACAGTCGCAATTAGTTGGGAAGATGACCAACAATTATTCACTCAACGCTATGAACGTTTAGAACAACTGCGACTGTTAGCTAAACAAAATCATCTATTATTACAGGAAGAAGCGCGCCCTCTGGGGTTGGCGCTGTTTGCTCAGTCGTCTTTAACAGTACATTTGGGCTTTGACCAAGCAAATGTGGCTGATAGTAATTGGTATCGGCAAAATGGCCATCCTTACTTACAAGCAATTTTCCAAATCCTGGATAATTTAGTTACTTTACCCTACGTGAATAAGTTAGAATTTTTGATTTCTGCTGGTAGTGACCCCTTAAGTAACTTGCAAGTTAAGCTAGACCGTCAGAATTTCTCTTTTAATACCCTACCTTCGGCAATATGCGATCGCCTAGAAACTCAGCAAATTTACAGTTTTACTAGGGGGGATGGTTAAAACTCGGTAATATTTCAGTAGTATAGGACTCCTATTTGATTTTTGAACAAGACTCAGTACACACGGCAATTCTTCTTACCTGTTCCCTGTTCCCTATTCCCTGTTCCCTATTCCCTATTCCCTGTTCCCTGTTCCCTGTTCCCTGAAACCAAACAACTTTGTACCTCACGAGCATGGGAAATGCTATATTACATTACTTATCATCAACTGTATAAAAATACCATTCCTCGGAAATTTCTGCTGTTTCTATTGCTTTCTGACAAAAAGCACGGATGTCGTTTGCTGATAAATTAACCTCACAAAATGCCCCGTTGTCAAGTTTTCGGTAACCGCGAAATTTTTTTTCATCCCATCCTACAAAGCGGGGAAATTGTTCTATAATATCTCTAAATCTATCAGGTTCTCTATCAATAATTTTATTCAATGTAATTTCCAAAACATCCCGCCAACTTTTTACAGGATATTCTTGTTCAAATATATGAAGCAGCTTAGGAGTGGTACGACTACTCCGAGATTTACGACTACTCCGAGATTGATGCGATGGTTTTGACTCATCACCAAAGTAACTCCATATCTGCAAAGCAATTTCAGCTAGGTATTCTCCTCGTTTTTCAATATCTTTTCTGCACCAAGATTTTTTATTATGAAAATACTTGTTTAATTCTAAATGACTCTTTTGGAAGTGAGTCTGCTTCTTAGGAAAATCATCGTTAGAAAGCTCACCATTATAAGCTGTAAGTGTTAAGTTTCCTAGAGAATGAATAAGTAATTGATGGGTTGACTCCCAATCTTCACCCAAATGTTGTTTCCACCAATCATTTAAAGTTTGTGGCATAATGTGCTCAATTGAAAGCTTATCAAAAGATACCTGCTCTTTATGTTGAAAATATTCTTCCACAGATTCAAGAATTAGTTTGGCTTTTTCATAGCGATTTTCACCACCATATAAATTCACATCCATTAGTCGTGATTTAAATTCCTCATCTTTTGGATAATTACGGCTTTGTAAATCTGATTTTAACCGGACTAAAAAACTATCTGCGGCTAAATTGGAATCTTTGCTCACCTGTGAATATAGTAAGGCAAAAACTCTATTTAAACCTCTAGTTGGAATATTACAAATAAATCTACGTAATATAAAATTTTCGATTATTTTTAAAATCCTCACAAAATCTTCTTCCGAAATTCTATCTTGGGATAGCTCATCATAACAATTTAGCAGGAAAGGGTATACTGTAAATGTTTTTAAGCGATTAATACGATGTAGATATTTGCGTATACTTTCGTTTTCTTCTCTTTCAGGGTTTAAAAGTTTTGCATAGTAGTTAGCAAAAATATATAAGTCTTTCAGGTGTGAAATTGCATCTCCTTCTCCTTTGCTAATAAGGTCTTTAATTTCAAAATAAATTTGATTTTGCTTAATTTCCTTACCAATTTTTGTCAGATAATGACGGACAAATTCTGTCAAATTTTCGCCTAAAATATCTTCCATAGGAGACCAGTATTTTTTATAAACTTCCTCTTGCGTCTCCACATCAATCCGCATAAAGAAATAATTACGTATTAAGTCAGCTTCGGTAAGAGGTCTTCCCTTAGCATTAAGATTTTCAAAGACTAAATATGGATCATCTTCATTGCTAAGTTTAACACTGACAACAGAGAGGTTGTTACATATAACTCTTTTGATTTTTTCAACCTCCAACTTGCTGTTTCTAATTTTTCTTTCAAAAAATAAATAACATTCCGAAATTACATTATTTTCAATTGGTGATTCATTATTAATGATGCGATAAAATGCTGTACGGTCTAGTTGTGTAGGCATTAATTTATAATAATCTGAACCCTTTTTGTAGTGATTAACCAGAATGGTTTGATGGATTTCTTCACCTAGTTGCTTATTTCTAGATTGCTTTGCTTTATCTCGCAAAGCACAGAGGAGAATAAAGCTTGTAGTTAGGCGTTGTTGTCCATCAATTAGTAAAAATTTATTTACTCCTTCTTCAGGACCTGAAGCGGTTTGCATGGTAACAATAGAACCCATAAAGTGAGGTCTAGGATGATCTAATGAGCAGAGTTCTGCAATGTCATCCCATAACACCTGCCATTCAGATTTTTTCCAACTGTAAGCTCGTTGAAATAAGGGAACTACATACTGTATTGTACCTTCAATGATATGTTGTAACTTAGTTTCTGAGGCTTGCATTGATGATAATTATTGGCTAATAAGGTATAATCGCATACAAGAATGTATAATTATTTGATGATACAGCGCATTTTATCTGATTAAGGTATAGAAGGGCGGGCACCGATGCCCACCCCACAAGATTTATGATATTAAGGTGTGTACTTTATTTACTTGAAAAGTGCTGTATTTTGGGTAACTATAGTCATCCTATTTGAGTTGAGAAATTATCAGTGAGGAAAGGGAACAGGGAACAGGGAACAGGGAACAGAAATTGTTCATGAATCATTTAGGATTGCTATATACACGATGTGAAACATATAGTACCACTATTTGGTTACATTTAGCCTAAAAATATATGAGATAAATTAATACCCATATTTCCCTAGTACTTATGGCGGCTGGTATTATTCCGGTATATTGTGCGATCGCTATCTATATATTCTGGTTCCCCTGTAGGATCTGTGCGATCGCATGGTGGGAGTAATTTTTAATATTATATATTAAATACATAATATGAGTAATTTGTCAACCATCTAAACCCAGAGAATTATTTTGTTACGTGGCATTTTCTGGGCTAAATAGGTGATAAGATGACAAAAACTTGACATAATCAGGGTTTGAGAGTTGATATTCTAACGCCAATTAAGTCAAGTGGTCAATAGATATTAAACACTTGTGGAAAACTTTGCTCAAGTAACTACTCACCTATGGAAATTAATAATTCTAAAGCCATGAAAATGGCACTCGCTTCTCAAGAAATTTATCACAAGTTTGAGGTGATTTCTAATTCGGGTTTTTTTACTAACTGGTCTTCACCTCCACATCTCATTAATATAGAGGCGACTGATACTCAAGTGGCGATTTTAAGTGATACCCATGAGACTACTATAGTCTTTCGTGGCAGTGAATCCCGCTTAGATTGGAAAACCAATTTAAATTTCTGCAAGCAGAGAAAAGAGTTTTTTCAAGGGGTTATTGAGAAAGGAATTATTGCTGAATATCAACAAATCTATCCCTACTCTGCAAGTAAAAACTCTGGGGCTTTAATTCATCGGGGCTTTGCTAATGCTTATTTGTCTGTAAGATATCAACTTCATAACTATATTCAAACTAATCAGGTTTCTCGTCTGACTGTCACTGGTCATAGTTTAGGCGGTGCTTTAGCTACGATCTGCGCTCTTGATCTGCAATATAATTTTAATTCCATACTCTCTGATATTGAAGTCTATACTTTTGGCGCACCGAAAGTAGGTAATAAGAAGTTCTATCAGTCCTATGATAAACGTGTCCCCCAAACCCATCACTTTATCTACGGTCTTGATATCGTACCTTCTCTACCTCGTTGGTGGCAAGGTTATTTTTATGCTCCGCAAAGAATAAGATTAAGTTCTCGATGGAAATTAAACTTCTTATCTGCTCGGATTAAAGACCATTCTATTAGTAGCTATATTCGCTGGTTGGAAAAGTTACTTTAGACGATGTTTGATAACTTTTCAATAGGTAATTTTTATCTAAGGGAACAGGGAACGGGGAACAGGGAACAGGGAACACACCCAAGGCTTTATAGCCTTTTTTATTCAATGATCAATCAAAAATTTAATTTTGAGCCTGATAGGTGGGAATTAGTTCCCGATAGCTATGAAGTAACCGTAAAAATTGATTACTATCAAAACTAATGGGGTCGCTTCTCTCTCCAGAACGGTCTACATAAGCATGGGTAGTGATGCGGTAGTCGGGAACCTGACTTTGAGCAATTAACCAGGCCAGAGAATTATATTGTAACTGTGTGTAACCACTATGTGACCGCAGAGAATTTTTACCCCAAGCTTCCTGGGGGGTTTCTAAAGAAACATGATAAGCAAAATTATTCACAGAGGGTGGTAAACTAGGGTTAGTGGTTACGGTTTCTGCACCATTGGGACTCTCAAAAACCGAATTACCCGCGCCAAAAGCTCGTTTGTTTGGGGGAACTAAATAAATAATTGTCCCATCCCGTTTAATTAGAGCGTGGTAACTAGCTTGTAGACTCTCATCTGTATGGGGGTTTTGAAAGAAGTTAACCGCACTAGAAGCAGAATTACCGGTTTCATGTAAGACAATCAGGGCTTGATTGTTCACAGGTACGCCATTAACATCATGAGAATAGCGATCGCCGTAGTTGCTGGGGTCTACTGGGGCGATTTCATAGTTGGGTCTATATTGGGTAAAAGCTGCTGTAGTTCTGTATCTACTAGAATTTTCAGACTTGGTGACAGTAGGTGGGGGTAAATTTACGGTTGATTTTTCCTGTAATTTTTCCTGTGATTTTTCCTCTAAGGTGTTTGAGGATTGTAATTGTGCTTGTGGATATTCGCCCCAGTCTGTAGTCACATCGGCTGTTGGTGGGTTAGAGTTGATTTTGTTACCTTCTCGTTGTGTAATTATTCCTAGGGATAACACTATAGTTAGTGTAGTGAATATCAGGAAAATCAGTAATACTCGCGTAGCCCAGTCTCTAAACCTCATTGTAATGGTATTGATAAAAAACTCAATTTAATCTTTCATCTCTTAATGTACAGTAGATTTTATATTTGGAGGACATTTTAAAAGTCAAAGTTAGTCAATAATCAAGCCAGTCCTCTGAGTATGATCAGAATCATGGCAATATAGATAGAAGTCTCAGAGGATGTCTCGGTTACTCACCATTTATGCTTAACATCAGTTCACTAGAATCTTCTTTATGGGAAGCAGCAGACCAACTTAGGGCGAATTTATGAATATTTTCTCAACAAATTCGCCATGACAAGAGCGCAGGAAGGGGGAGAATTTTTTACACCACCTTCTCTAGTGCGGCTGATTGTAAATATTATTGAACCTGATCGCAGTTCCAATACTTGTACCTAATAAAAATATAAGACATCAATTTGATCAAAAAGTTTTATCTTCTAGGATATTAGTGCACAAGCTATTATAGTCATCCTATTTGAGTTGAGAAATTATCAGTGAGGAAAGGGAACACACCGAACAGGGAACAGAAATTGTTCAGAAATCAAATAGGAGTCCTATAGCTCAAAACCAAAAACTTAAATAAGCCCGTGATTTAATGCTACCACGCCTGATGAATGGAAAAATAACCGTGTAGAAATAATTAAGTTATAATATAATTAGTTTATGCCAGCAAGAGATAGATTTCACAACGCAGTCAAAAACGGACTACAAAAACAAGGATGGAAAATCACACATGATCCTTATACAGTGAGTTTCGAGTTAGGAGATATGTATATAGATTTAGGTGCAGATAAAATTTTAGCAGCAGAGAGAGAAAATCAAAAAATTGCTGTAGAAATTAAAAGTTTTTTTAATACATCCGCAATTTCTGAATTTCACACCGCTTTAGGTCAATTTATCAACTATAGGTTAGCATTATCTGAACAAGAAGCAGATCGTACACTTTATCTAGCAGTTCCCATTGATACCTATACCTCTTTCTTTACCATACGACTGGTACAAAATATTATTAAAAGATATCAACTAAAACTGATTACTTATCAACCGGAAACGGAGGATATTATCGAATGGATAAACTAACCAAATATAAACAAATAATTCAACAACTTCTACAAGAATATGCAGCCTATTCTAGCCAAGATCAAGAAATAGAAACTCAACTAATTTCTGATACCCAAAATCATCATTATCAACTTGTCCATGTTGGTTGGAAAAATCAACGTCGTGTTTATGGCTGTATTGTACATCTCGATATCAAAGATGGTAAAATTTGGGTACAACACAACGGTACAGAAAACGAAATAGGAGAAGATTTAGTAAAATTAGGTATTCCCAAACAAGATATAGTTATCGGTTTTCATTCCCCATTTAAACGCCAATTTACAGATTATGCAGTAGGGTAAATTTTAAGATCCCCGACTTCTCTGAGAGGATGTTTGTCAAGTCATGATTAGTGTATCAAATATCGTTTTACCCCACCCTCACCTTACAAGGGTAGGTTTTTAATATGATCTGTGAAGGTAAGACCACCGAAGACAAGGAAGGAAAGTGGACAAGGAAGATTTTATCCGGACAATGGTCTTTTAAGGGGCTATTTTTCTTACTAAGAATACAGACTTTGTACTGTTTTTCTCCCTTGTCACCTTGTCCACCTTGTCCACCTTGTCTTGTCCTTGTAAGGGGAGGGGACTGGATTTAATCAATTAAATAAATGGGGTGATAAATGGGGTAAAGATGTGATAAAAATTACGGATGAAAACTTATCAAACAACCTCTTAGAAGTATCCTTCTGCTTGTGATATTCTGCTAATACTTGGGGTTTAGTTGAAGCAAGCACACAGTCAAAGCGACGCAACACCGTCATTGGTAACATTACACGCTCGTATTGCGGTGGCCGATCAGGACCCCGTAACAAGTCAGCAATTTGCCAAATGAAGTTGGAGAGTTGGTGATGGTCTGCCATTACGTTATCTATGTTGATCTGCCTATTATATCTACTTTTCAGGTAAGCAGAGCATAATAATAAAACAGATTGCACAGGCAATGGCACTATGTCAAGAGTGGGGATGGTGGAATACCTGAGATTATATTGAGAAAAGCGACATTTAATGTGAGAAAGTACAGCAATGTACAACAATGGAGAATAGGAGACTCGAACCCCTGACCTCTGCGGTGCGATCGCAGCACTCTACCAACTGAGCTAATTCCCCAAGGGAGTGGAGAGTAAAAAACCCTCACATATATATCATATTTTAGCACCCAGGGGCGGTAAGTTTGATATCTTTTTGTAAAAAAACTTCCTGGACTCGTTCTAATTCCAAATCATACAAATAATCCACAGTCCAGTTACAGCGACGCTGGAGCATATGGAATGGGTAGCTGTGAGCCACCCCAAGTACTTGTATGTGGGCTTGTTTAGCCGCTGCGACACCCACCGGGGTACCTTCAACTGCTAGACATTCAGCGGGTTGGAGATGGAAATCAGGGTATAATTGATTGAGACGTTCCACAGCCAGCAGATAAGCATCGGGTTGAGACTGGGTGGCGCTCAGGTCATCATCGGCGATCATGACAGAGAAATACTCCGACAGCAAAGCCCGTTCTAATACTAGTTCTATTTCCTGGCGAATTGCACCACTGATTAAGGCGAGCTTGACAGTTTGGCAATCATCAGGGGAAATACTGAGCGATCGCACCTGGTTAATAAAATCTAGCACACCTGGATATAAAGGCAGTTCGGGGATGTTTTCCAGTTGCTGGACATAGGCTTGGGCTTTCTGGTGTAGGAGTTTGTTGACATACTCCTCACTAACCACCCTACCACGAGAACTGAGCAACTCTTGTAAATAAGTGCGATCGCTCCTGCGGTATAAAGCCTGGTATTCACCCAGCTTCTGGGGTTGGAGATTTTCTTGGATGAGAATTTCATCTATTAATTGTGAGTGAATCTGCTCATGATTAATAATCACACTCTTAAAATCAAATAAAACTGCCTTTAAACTCATCTTGTTATGCCAAGCCCTGGAGATGCAAAGTCCTGCCAATTATTATTATCTATTGTGCGCGTTTTTTGGTAGCCATAC
>NZ_JAQMUH010000126.1:0-18572 GCF_028331025.1 Anabaenopsis arnoldii
AAGACATCCCTCTAGTTAATGTAGTTAATCCCAACTCTCCCATTGGAGAAACTACATCATCACCCAGTGTCAGCTTACCAGTAGTTTCCGCTGAAAAATCTTTCCCAAATCAATCCTCACAAGACATCCCTCTAGTTAATCAACTATCCCCGTCAAAATTTACGGACCCTTTAATCGATTTAGTGAAAAAAAATAATACTATTTCTCCGGTTATTGACAGCTTAAACTCTACTATTAATATTCAAAATTATACATCAAATTTAAACACGCCAATTCAGCCAAAATTAAGAAATACATTAGTAGTTTATTCGAGAGCTAAAAAGCCAAAATCAGCTGATAATGAACAAATTTTATTATTCGAGCAGTTACAGACAAAAAAACCTTCAGTTGTGGCTGAAAATGCAGAAGATAGTCACCAAACTACTAGTGTTAATGATAAACTTGATTTACCAATAGTAAAAGTTAATTCTGAGTCATATTTACCTGAATTAGAACCATTAATATGGTCTAATTATCCTATTGCTAAAGAAAAGGTAAATAACTTAAATAGTGAACAAATAGCTCACCAGAAAAATTTGATTTCAAAAGATAATCATAGCACATCATCCCATCAGTCACCAAATCATATCAGCAATATTATTCCGGTAAACGAAACAACAAATATATCCTATTCTTCTGTTAATTCACATCCTCCTCCAATTAACCAAAGTCAAAAAACATCACTAGAAGGAGTAAGTATACCACCTCAGATTAATGTTGATGATTTAGTAGAAAAAGTAGAACGTAGAATCATGCGCAGACTAGTTATAGAAAGTGAACGGAGAGGGAAAAGGAAATGGCGCTAGAAAAGTTAAAAATTAAAGCCGAAAAAAGTAGTGAGGGAGATTTCGCCGATGAAATCGAAGTTTTGTTTAATCCTAACCAAGTACAAATTAATAAAACTGGTTGGACAATTGGCGAAAAAGGTCTAATTCCTTCTAAGGATTTAGCAACATTAACCATAGAGTTATTCTTTGATACCACTCTCACAGGTTCTCCTCCGGAAAATGTCCAACAATACACCAAAAAAGTTTTTAATTTAACTCGTCCCAGAATTGGGACAAGCGAGAAAAGACCACCTCGATGTAAGCTAACTTGGGGAACTATTGGGGGAAAAGATAGCGTTTTATTACCCGATGGTGTTTTAGAAAGTGTGACGAAAACTCTAACCCAGTTTTTGGAAGATGGTACACCGGTGCGCGCTACTTTGAATTGTGTGTTTAGAGAGTGGACGGAACCAGAAAAACAACAGAAGGAAGAGAATTTAATTGATGACCCGGTTCGTATTGTTAAAAGAGGAGAAACCCTCAGCAGTATTGCTCATGAAGAATATGGAGATCCTAATTTATGGCGAATAATTGCAGCGGAAAACCAGCTAGATAATCCCCGTAAAATACCACCGGGGTTAGTTTTGACGATTCCACCTTTGCGAATTGAAAGTTACACTTAAAGGAGGGAAATATGTCTGATTATGGTGGTGCAAAAACTCTTTCTCCTAATATTAAAGTTTTAATTAAAGGACAGAAGCTTTCTGCTCAAGCGAGTGCTGATTTAATTTCAGCGAAAGTATATGAAGATATAGAAGCACCAAGTATGTTTACCTTGGAATTTGCTAGTTGGGATTTAGCTAAGGGTAAATTAACTTGGATTGATGATGATTTATTTGAAATTGGTAATGAAGTAGAAATTCAAATGGGTTATGAGAATCAATTAAGAACGGTAATTGTGGGAGAAATTACGGGATTAGAACCTGAGTTTCTCCAAAGTTCTGCGCCGATCTTAGTAGTAAGGGGACATGATATGCGTCACCGTTTGTTACGAGGGACTAAAACAAAATCCTATGCGAAAATGAAAGATAGTGATATTGCTAGTCAAATCGCTAGAGCTAGGGGACTATCACCAAAAGTTAAGGATACTGATGTGAAACATGAGTATGTTTTGCAGCATAATCAAACTGATTGGGATTTTCTCCAAAGTCGTGCAGAACGCATTGGCTATGAAGTAGTTATTGATAAGAAAACATTATATTTTCAACCTCCACAAAACGATGGTCAAAAGGTTGTAACTTTAAAGTTTGAAGAAAATTTACGGGAATTTTTACCCCGGTTAAGTACGATGTCTCAGGTGGAAGAGGTGGAAGTAAAGGGATGGATACCGGAAGATAAAAAAGAAGTTATAGGTAAAGCTGCTGCAGGTAAAGAAGGAAGTAAAATGGGGGGTAAAACTACTGGACCAAAGGCGGTAGAAAGCTTTGGTAAATCTGTTTCTACTGTAGTTATTCAACCAGTAGCTAGCAAGGAAGAAGCTGATCAAATAGCTTTAGGACAGTTTAAAGATATGGCGATCGCCTATATAAACGCTGAAGGAACTTGTCCGGGAATTCCTACTTTGAGAATTGCCAAAGTTATCGAAGTAACTGGAGTGGGAAAGCGATTTAGTGGAATGTATTATGTGACATCAACCGAACATAATTACTCGGAATCCCAGGGTTATAGTACTTTATTTACTGCCAGGAGAACCGCATCATGATGGGAATAGATTTGTTATTACCAGATGACCCCAATGTTCGCTTTTATGGTGTCACTATTGGCGTGGTTACTAATATTAAAGACCCCGATGGAGTAGGGCGAATTAAGGTCAAGTTCCCCTGGTTATCAGATGAAGATGAAAGCGCTTGGGCTAGGGTTATGACTCCCATGGCGGGAGAAGATAGGGGATTTTACTTTTTACCTGAAGTTGATGATGAAGTTTTAGTGGCTTTTGAACATGGTGATATTGCCTTTCCTTATATTTTAGGCAGTTTATGGAATGGTAAGGATAAACCACCTTTAGAAAATGATGATGGGGAAAATAATATCCGCATGATTAAATCCCGCAGTGGTCATAAAATTGTTTTAGATGATACGGAAGATAAAGAGAAAATTATTATTGAGGATAAAAGTGGTAAAAACATAATTACCATTGATTGTGAGAAAAATTCCCTCAGTGTTCAAATAGAAGAAGACATCAATATTGAAGCTAAGGGAAAAATTACTATCAAAAGTACAGACAAAGATATTGCCATTGAATGTAAGAATCTGGAAATTAAGACTCAACAAGAATGTAAAATAGAAGCGGGTTCAAATTGCAGCATTGAAGCTAAATCTAAAGCGGAATTTGCAGCTAAGTCAGGCTTAGAAATTACCTGTGCTGCGGGAGTCAAGGTTAATAACGGGGCCTTGGAGGTGATGTAATGGATATTGATTTTTTAGGGGTAGGTTGGACCTATCCTGTACAGTTTGATGATCACAAAAAACTGGTAATGGCAAAGTACGAAGATTGTGTACGTCAGTCAATTTGGGCAATTTTGAGTACCGTCAGGGGTGAACGTGTCATGCGTCCTAATTTTGGCTGTCGAATTCATGATCGCGTTTTTGCACCCAATAGCGCCGGTACAGTCGGCGAAATCATTAGTGATGTACGTTCGGCTCTAGTGGAGTGGGAACCGCGCATAGATATTTTAAATATTGATTTGCTTTCCCATCCCTCTCAACCTAATGTGCTGCACATTTCCATTAATTATCAAGTTCGCACCACTAATAATGCCTTTAATTTAGTTTATCCTTTCTATTTACAGTAGCGAATTATGTCTATTCCTCCACCTAAAATTGACCAACGCAGCTATGAAGATTTGGTTGCACAAACCCAAGCTTTAGTTAATAAATATACAGGTAAAGATTTTAACAAATCAGATGCGGGTTCAGCACTAACGCGGATTTTCAGCCGCATGGCTACAGTAGTCAGCGATCGCCTCAATCGCGTTCCCGACCGCAACTTACTAGCATTTCTCAACTTAATTGGGACTCAACAAACCCCACCCCAACCCGCTAGAGTCCCCCTCACTTTTAGTTTAGCAGGCCGTAGTCCTGTAGATTCCCTTGTTCCCGCCCATACCCAAATCTCAGCACCGCCTGTAGAAAACGAGAAACAAGAGGTTATCTTTGAAACCGAACAAGATTTGTTAGTTACCGGGACGAAATTACAAGCAATGTTTGTCATAGAAGACCGGGATTATTACAGCGATCGCACTCAACACACCATTCCTGCTATCGCTCACCAAAATCAACCATTTTTAGCCTTTACTGGTCATCAACCAGTTGAGCATTATTTATATATCAATTGTGAAGAAATTTTTCAGATTCCCGAATTAACAACTGCTACTATCACCATACATACTGATAGCCCAAACAGTGCCATTAAACTGCAAGCATTACTCGATATATGGTTTTATTGGGATGCAAAACAATGGCAAACATTAAGCAATGTACAAACCCAAGCAGATGCAGCACAATTAATTATTACTTTAACACATTTACCCAAATTAATGCCTGTGGAAATCAACGGGCAGAAAGCAAAATGGTTAAAAGTCGCTTTGATACCACACAACCGGCAAAATTTACCCGAAATCACCCAAATTAATTTCAGTGTTAATATTAATCATACCCAAACCCCCAAACTCTGTTTATTTAACACCTCTTCCCTAGATTTAAGCAAAGAATTTTACCCCTTTGGGACTACACCCCTGCGTAACGATACTTTTTCTATTCCTCTCGATAATGAATATATTAAACCCGGAGTCGCTATCATCATTGATGCTAAATTGAGTCATCAACCGACTTATACCCAAGACTTGGAAATTATTTGGGAAATAGGTAACCGGCAAGAATGGCAAATTATTGAAACAACAACTAATGAAAATCAATTTAGATGGGATAATAACTCATCACCCATTAAGTTTATAGAAAATAGTACATCAACTACCTTTCAATTTCCCCAAAATTTACCAGAATTAGCTGAGAATCAGGAAGAAAATTATTATTGGATTCGTGCCAGAATTACTAACGGTATTTATGGCAGAAAAGGCAGAGAAAGAAAATATGTTGTCTATAATGATGTTACCCTAGTTGCTCAAAATATCAGCTCTGGACAATCAGAAATATACGTTGATAGTGTCGATGAATTAGACATTGACAATATTATCCGCCTGCAAACTTCTGGGGGTGAAATTCTCCAAGAAGAAATTAAAATTATTGGCAAAGTAGAAGCACAAAGAAAGCTAATTTTAGAGAACACCACCCGGAATGCTTACACAGCTGGTAGTCGGGTTTTAAGTAAATTTACCATGGCGGAAAATACTCCTGATACCTTTGATCCCCCTGTAGTGGAATCGGTAAGCATTACTTATACAGTTGCTTTAGAAAAACCTGCCTTTTATTATGCCTACAATGATTTTATCTATTGTGAAGGCACTCCTGTATTAGTGAGATTATCTCAAGCTGCTCAACCAGGGGAAACTATCATACATCTGGATGATGTCAGCCCCTTTAAAATCGGTGAGTTCCTTAAATTTGATGATAATCACCCAGAAAAACAGCAAATTGAACTCATTGATGGCGATCGCAACTTAGTTATTTTCACCAAACCCCTCAATTATCATCATCAACGTGCGGGTAGAGTCATCCGTTGTTTTCATCCCTTAACACCCCGACTTAACCGTGACTCTGCTTTGTATTTGGGATTTAATCAACCATTTCCCCATCGTCCCAACACACTTTACTTGCAAATCGAACCCCCAAGACAAGAAGAAGTTTTACCCAACGCCAACCGGGGGACAACTGACATTAATTTACACAGAATTGCTTGGGAGTATCCTAGCCCTAGGGGATGGGAATCCTTAATTGTCCAGGATGAAACCCAAGCCTTTGTCCAAAAAGGTTTAATTCAATTTATCGGACCTACAGACTTTATTCCCTTACCTTACTTTGGTAAACCACTGTATTGGTTACGCGCTCGGAAACAGCCAAATAATTGGGAAAATCTGCCCTTTAGCTTGATATATATCTTTAATTGGGCATTAGGATTTCAACGGTTAAGACTATACGGATTAATGCGCTACCTTTTTCAACAACTAGCCATTTCTGCCGATTTTACCGTACCTCCCCGGCTGCGTTCTGTCCGCACTAATACTGTTTGGGCAAGTCAAACTATTACCTTAGAAAATGAGATTTTAGGTTCTAGTAATAACGAACCCAAACAAGTATTTACTACCACCCATTCCCCCATTCTCCTGGGACAAAAATTAGAAATTCAAGAAGGGAGAATCCCACCTGATGACGAACGCCTTATTGCACAAGCATCAGGAAATATTGTACCTGTGATAGATGAAACCGGGCGGTTAGTAGAAGTGTGGATACCTTGGGAAGAAGTACCAGATTTTTATAGTTCTAGCCCTAAAGACCGTCATTATGTTCTTGACCGCCAAACCGGGAAAATTTACTTTGGTGATGGACAAGCGGGGATGATTCCCCCACGAGGACGTAACAATATTAGGTTAAGTAAATACTGTACTGGAGGCGGTATTCAAGGCAATCGCGCCCCCCAAACCATCGCTGAACTCAAAACCACTATTCCCTATATAGACAGTGTAATTAATTGGGAGGCTGCTACAGGAGGAAACGAGCAAGAATCTTTAGACAAACTCAAAGAGCGATCGCCTAAACGACTGCGCCACCGTAACCGCGCCGTCACCGCCCAGGATTTTGAAGACCTAGTTTATGAAGCATCTATAGATATAGCTAGGGTAAAAATTATCACCCCAGAAATGATGTTTCCTGATTATAATCCCTTGCTAGAAGAACTCTGGCTAGAACCTGATGGTACATCTAAGGCAGCTTTACAAGAAAATCACATCAAAGTTTTCAATCACGAAATTCGCGCTGGTCGGGTCTTAGTCATTATCGTTCCCTATGGTGAAGAACGCCAACCCACCCCCACACTAGCATTACTCAATCGCGTGCGGAATTATTTACAAGCCCGATTTGTCCCCACAATTACCCTACTAGTCTCAGGACCCAAATGGCAAGAAATCAGAGTAATTACGGAAATTGTCCCCGTGGCTGTAGAAAATGCTGATGCGGTCAAACTAGCTGTAATCGATCGCATACATAGTTTTTTACATCCCCTCACAGGGGGAGATCAGGGAAAGGGATGGAGTTTTGGCCGTAAACCTCATCATTCTGACCTTTATGCTGTCCTGGAAAAAGTACCAGGAGTTAAGTATGTCCGCGCCCTAGATATTCAACCTGTCGATGCAGTCATCGATATCCAGACCATGATTTACTCAGGTCAACATATCGTCACCTTAAAACTACCAGGAGACACTTAAACCATGACATTACCCTTACCCAACCTGGACGATCGCACCTATACCGACCTAGTACAAGAAGCCATTGGCCTCATTCCCAGTGAAGCCCCCGAATGGACAGATCACAACCCCTCAGATACAGGAATTATCCTGATTGAATTATTCGCCTGGTTAACAGAAATGGTGTTATATCGCACCAATCAAATTACCAATCGCAACCAATCCGCCTTTTTAACACTACTTCAAGGAGAACCTTACAAATTACAAGCAGCAAAATCAACCAGTCAACAGAATGCCATTTTACAAGCAGAAATTCAGAAAACACTAGTACAAATACGGCAACGTTACCGAGCCGTCACCGCCACAGACTTTGAGCAAATCATCTTATTTGACTGGTTGCAAACCAAAACAGCCGCATGCTGGGGAGAAGCTGCGATCATGGCGCGGGTAAATTGTTTACCAGAAAGAGACTTGGAAAATGCAGACATTAACCAGCTAGTAGAAGCACATATTACCTTAGTCGTCTTACCCAAAATCCAGACTCCAGACACAGAAATTATTAAAAAAACAATTAAAAAATTTCTTGATCAAAGAAGACTAATTAGCACCCGTCTGCACATAGTCGAACCCAACTATGTCAACATTAAAGTTGCGGTCACCTTATATTTACATGATAGTGCCTCATATCAGGCAGTGCAAACAGAAGCCAAACGCCGACTCACAGGTTTCTTTAATCCTTTCCCCAGTCCAGAATATTGGCAAAATCAAGGTTATCCCTTTGGCAGAGATATTTATGTTTCTGAACTTTATGAATTATTTGATCATTTACCAGGAGTTGATTATGTAGAACAAATTCACATCAGCGAATTTGAACCACATCGACAGCAAATCAACGCCCAAAATCAACTCACCGCCATTTCCTTACAAGAAAATGAATTAGTCACACTAGAGATTGGTGAAATTACCACAATGCAACGTTTAGGAGACAAATGGAAAAAGAACGACTAAGTAGTTATTTAGAATATCTACCAGCTTATCTGGAAACAGATCCCTTTTTAGGTAGATTTTTACTCGCCTTTGAAAATATTCTCAGTGGATTTAATGAGGAAGAAACAGATTTTACACCCCAAATTGTTGACAAAAATACAGCCTCCCCCTGGGGTTTAGAAACCCTGATTGATCAAATTCACACCTATTTTGACCCCCAACAAACCCCAGCGGAATTTTTACCCTGGTTAGCCGGATGGGTAGCTTTAAGTTTGCGGGATGATTGGGATGAGAAAACCAAACGCCAATTTATTAGTAAGATAGTTCCCCTGTACAAATTTCGGGGAACAGTTAGCGGCATGAAAAATATGCTGCAAATTTATTTAGAAAGTTTCGGTTTGACTTATCCCCAACGGACAATTTCTATATTTGAATTTGACAACAAACCCCATTATTTTCAAGTTCAACTGGCCTTACCCAGCAATCAAGTTATTGACCCAGAGAGATATTGGCGAGAATTCCGTATTTCTAAAGGAATTATTGACCAAGAAAAACCCGCCCATACTTATTATGCTTTAAGAATCTTAACACTCACCATGCAAATTACCCAAGCATGGGGAGGTTGTTACCCCTTTATTTTATTTGATGCACCCCCAGAACAAAAATTTCAAATTCAGGCCAGGATTCAACTCGATAATTACCCGCCAGAACATCCCCTAGAAAAAGAAATATTAATTCGTATTCAGGGAAAAAACTTACCCCTAGAACCCAATGGCAGCCAGATGGGGCCTGATGTCAGACAAACTGTATTTTATCAGCAATTTATTGGCAATCCTGATGGTTTTTTTATTGCCCTATCTAATTTAAGCAGTGAACAACTCACAGGTAAAATTACCGTTCAAGTTAACTTTCATCTCAACCGGCAACAATATTCCCACATTATCTTTGATTCCCTACCCTTTGACTTAGAACCTAACTTAAGAATTTATCGCCCCCTGAATCAATTAGAATTAATGCCGGGAAATACTCGCCTGGACTCCGAACCAGAACAAACCTTACATCTTTGTCCAGAACCCCCCTTAAACATTCATCAGCCCCAAATCACACCGATAGATGGTAATACTCGCCTGGGTGCGAGAGTCGGTGAAACCATGCGTTTAGTCCATGATGCCAGGCTAAGAATTTACAAACCCAGACCATTATGGCACAGCATGGAAGGTAATACTCGCTTAGGTAACCAAGTGGGTGCATCCTTGCAAATTCCCACAAACGCTGAACAGACCCAATTAAAAATTTACCGTCGCCATCAAGAAAACAAAATTGGTAATACATTGATCGGGACTAAAATCGGCGCAACCATGCGACTGGTTCCTAACTCCCAATGGTTAGAAAGAATTTACCGCTTTAAATTATTTGATTCTCCAGCCAAAAAGAAAATAGAAATAGAAACAATTGTCGAACTTACAGGAGTAGCAGAAACCGCAGGAGAAAAAATAGCCAGACTTTTAACATTAAGAATTCAATCTTGTACTTCCACCTTTAGACCCTTAATGCCTAACTTAGAATTTTCCGCCCAAGGAATACGGGGGACACACCAAGTTAGCTATCAGCGTTTTTTGGAGAATCCCAAAGGGTTTTATGTCGTCTTATCTAACGTTAATGACTGTCCAGTGTCAGGTAAAATCACCATCAAAATCAACTTTAATCTCAATCAACAACCGGTTTCTCAAGTCATTGTAGAACAAGAGTTTAATTTGAGTCCCAGGGTGAATGTACTGGAAATTTGTCGGTTAAACAATAACGGACGAGTACAAGGTAACACCATCATTGGTAGAGTTACCCCCCAAATGCTCAAGGATGCCACAATTAAAGAAGAAGCTTGGGTAGATTGATGAACATTAATTAATTTTTTTATCCCAATTATTATGTCAGACTATATTTTAACCACAGGCGACATCGCCATGTTTAACCCCCCATTTGGACAAGCAATTGTCACCGTAATTCCTGGTAATATAGTGGGGTCGAGTAAAAACATGATTAACAAAAAAATGGTGTGTGTTGATGGGGATGAAAAAAGCGTCATCGTTCCCGGTTGTCCCTATATGACCCCCTCACATCCCATTCCCGGCGTAGGAATCCTTTCCATAGACTCCCTCGCCCCCAATCAAAAAGCCCTGAGAACCAAATGTAACAGCAAACCCGTTTTACTCAAAGGAAGTACATTTAAAGCTAAATTTCAAGTTGTTGTTCCCGCACAGCAACCCACACCCGGCGGACCTGTTCCGGACCCCACACCCCAATATTCTGGGACTGGGAGTTTTATCACTACTAACTTTCGTGTCAAAGGAACATAAAAGTTAATATTCACATCCACACCAGTCATGAAAAAAGTAGAGGCTAATATTATGGGTACTTTGCGACAAAGCCAAACCAAAAAGACCAAACCCACAGCCCAACAACCAAGCCCATCTCACAATAACCGCGATATCCATCCAGCAGAAGAACTACAAGAGATGTTTGGTAACAGAGCCCTAGGGCGGCTGATTTCCTCCCCAAGTTCGCCGCATCAACCACCAGATAACTCATTAATTCAACGTCGCCCTTTATTTCGTGGTTTGTCCCATGAATTGACAAGTCATAGACAGGGTAATGTGGTACAGACAAAACTAAGAATTCATCAAGCCGGGGATAAATATGAACAAGAAGCTGATCAAGTGGCGGCACAAGTCGTTAAGCAGATAAATCAGCCTGTTTCCCAGCCATTACCTAACCCAGAAATTAAGGCTATTCCCAGCCAAAAATTAATGCGCAAGTCTGTACCTCATCCCACACAGACAATGGTACAGTCTGATGTAGAAGCATCTATCCAAAAAGCAAGAGGGAAAGGAGAATCCCTGCCTCAAAATTTACAGCAACCTTTAGAACAAGCATTTAATGCTGACTTTAGGCAAGTTCGTGTTCACAAAGACAGTCAAGCCCATCATTTTAGTCAATCTCTACAAGCTAAAGCATTTACCACAGGTAAAGATATCTTCTTTCGCCAGGGAGAATATCAACCTAGTAGTCAGCAGGGACAGGAATTAATTGCCCATGAATTAACCCACGTCGTACAGCAAAATAATGGATTAGTGCAAAGACAGGGTGTAATTCAGAAAAAAAATACGGAAGATAAAAGTAAGGTAATTTCAGAAAGAAACGGCACAACAAAGACCACAGAAAGAGAGGAAAAAATTACTAAAGGGATAGAAAAAGAAATTGAAAAAATTAATAAAGCCTCTCCAGAACAAATCGAAAAAGCTGTAAAAGTCATGCAGCAAATAGGTTTTTTTGGTGAATCTACTAAGAAAACTAAAATAGAATCAGATATACTCAATTATAGTTCCGAAACTTCTCTGAAAAAAAGTATAGGAATACAAAATGAAGCCGAATTTAAAGTAGTCATGGATATCGTCAATGGCTTCTCGGCGATCGCTCAAGTATCTAGCAGCATCGGACTAAGTGCTGAACTCTCTACAGAGCATCAAGCAATAATTGGTCAATTCAAGGGAGATTTTAAAGCCAAGCTCAGTACCTTTATGGGTATTAAGGGCGCAGCCAAAGGTGAGGCCAAACTGGGAGCTTTGATAGGTTTAGAACTATCTGGTGAAGCTGAAGCTAAAGCAGGGGTTGAAGGCAATATAGAAATAGAGTTAAGTGGTGAAATCGGTAATTTAAAAGTAGCTGCTGAGTTATCAGGTGAAGCTTTTGCAGGTGCTGAAGCAAAAGCTGATGGCAATTTGAGCATTTCCAAAAAAGGAATAAGTTCATCAGTTAAGCTGGAAGCCTTTGCTGGAGCTAGAGCTTCTGCTAAAGGTAGTAAGTCCCTTTCATACAAAGGTAAAGTTTTAGTTAAACTTTCCGGTGAGGTAGAGGCCCAAGCAGGTATCGGCGCTAAGGTAGAGGGTACTTTTGAATTTAAGGACGGTAAGCTCAAGTTAAGCGGTGGTTTAAGCACAACTCTGGGTATTGGTGGTGGTGTCGATGGTGATATCGAAGTCGATGTCAAAGGAATTGGTAAGGCTATTGCTAGCAAGGTTAAAGATAAGGTCAAGAAGAAAATATTCGCCCGTCTTTCAGCCAGAGGACAGAGAGTCGCTAACAAGGTGTATGAGAAAGGTAAAAAAATATACAAGATAGGTAAATCTATCTATCAATCTGAAAAAAATAGCGAATCTGAATCTTAGTTTCCTTTTAAAGGGGGAAATGGCTCAAAATTATCCCCCTTCTTAGTTTGATTAACCAAAAATGTTTATCAGAAAAAGCAGGAAAATATGACAGAATTACCCCCAATGGTAACTTATTTAAATGAGGAAATAGGAATATCTATTTCCGTACCAGAAAACTGGAGTGGAGAAATCATTAGTGAATTGCAATTTAGAATCTTTGGCGAACCAGAAACGGGTTTTGAAGATTATTTCGATGAGTATCGTTCTACAATGAGTTACAGACTAGGAGAACCTGATAACAATAATCCTGGTTGGTTTGAAACATTGATTAAAGAATCTCTAGAGGAGATGGCACAGGATTATAATGACTTTCAACTCATCAGCGAAGAAAATTTTCCCATAGCAGATCACCCTGCCTATGTGAGACACTACGAGTGGACGGAAGAAAATACCGGGTTGCGGCTCTCCCAACTACAATCTTTAATTAAATTAAATGATTCTAGTTTTTACCTCATCAATGCGGCCACTTTAAAACCATTAGCAGAAAAATATTTACCAATATTTAATGCAATTCTGCAATCAACAAAAATTACCAGGTAAAGTTCAATAATTCCCTTGACTATCATAATGTATGGGGAATAATTTCCTCTTCATTCTCCATACATTATTTTATGAAAATGCTATTAATATTTTGCAATTTTTAAATACTCTCATGTTGATTGAAAGTACATTACCCGGACATATTGGGAACTATAATCAACTATTGCTGCTTCTAGAAAAATTGGATCAACTGCTAGAAAATGCTATAGCATCCGCGGAATTGGCTTATGGTTCAGAAGCGGCTAATAACCCATATCACGGAATACAAATCAATGACGCACAAGTTCAAAGGTTGCTGGACAGAGAACCGGGAATACCAATATTGACAATTAAAGAATCTGCGGTTAAAGAATTTTTTACTGATAGGACTCAGGAAAATTCTGGGTTAGCCTGGCTACAGGATAATTTTAATTTATCAGATTTTGATATCAATATTATCGCGATCGCACTGGCTCCAGAACTAGACCGCCGCTATGAAAGACTTTACGCCTATCTCCAAGATGATATCCGCTGTAAACGCCCCACGGTAGATTTAGCCCTGAATTTACTGTGTAGTTCAGCCATAGAGAAATTATCCCGCCGGGTTCATTTTAGTGCTAGTGCGCCCCTAATTACTCATGATTTACTCCACCTTTCCCCAGAATCTCACCAAACAGATCCTCCCCTACTAGCCCATAATCTTAAACTCGATGCCCAAGTTATTCAAATATTATTAGGAGAACAGGGAATTGATAGCAGACTTGTGGGCTTTTGTCAACTAATTACCCCTAAATTTAATTTAGATAATTTACCTTTAAAACCAGAATTTAAGCAAGGTCTACTCGCTATCATCACCGCTAATTGGCAAGCAGGTAAACCCCTCAATTTATATTTTCCAGGTGAGGATAAATCAGGGAAACGTCACACCGCTGAGGCGATCGCCCAATCATTGGGAGTACCTTTATTAATCGCAGCATTGGGGCGGATTGTGGAGAACAAAGGGGAATTTGCAACAAATATAAAATTATTATTCCGGGAAGCTTGGTTTAAAAATGCTCTGCTGTATATAGAAGATTTAGATGTTTTGCAAACTAAAGAAAATGCTCTTTTATATCACACCTTCATCCAGCAGTTAACAGCATATCCTCTAGTTACTATCCTTGGGGGTATTAAACCGGGGGTAAATACTGCAAATACAGCCATAACAGTAATTACCATTCCCTTTGTCATCCCCAATTTTGAACAGCGTCGTTTTTATTGGCAAAATTACTTACAAGCCGCAGCTATTACCCTGGATGAGCTAGAATTGGATAGCTTAAGCGATCGCTTTCGTCTCACCTGTGAACAGATAGCCAATGCTGTGGCCACCGCAATTCATCAAGTCACCTGGAAAACTACAGTATCAGGGTTTGGTGACAGAAAATCTACTCAACAACAACCGATCACATTAAGTGATTTATTTACAGCAGTCAGAAGCCTATCAGGACAAGATTTAGGCAGTCTAGCCCGTCACATTCAACCCAAGTATACTTGGGAAGATATTGTATTACCAGATAATCAAAAGAATTTATTAAGAGAAATTTGTAATCAAGTCAAGCATCAGCATTTAGTCTGGGAAAAGTGGGGCTTTACCAGTAAATTATCCCAAGGTAGGGGGTTAAATGTCATGTTTTCTGGAACCCCAGGAACAGGTAAAACCATGGCCGCGGAAATCATCGCCCAAGAATTACAACTTGATTTATATAAAATTGACCTCTCCCAAATTGTGAGTAAATATATTGGGGAAACAGAAAAGAACCTCAATCACATTTTTACTGCTGCTACCCATGCCAATGCTATTCTTTTATTTGATGAAGCAGATGCCCTCTTTGGTAAACGCAGTGAAGTCAAAGATGCCCATGATCGTTATGCTAACCTAGAAATCAGTTATTTATTGCAGAAAATGGAAGAGTACGAGGGGATAACCATTCTCACAACCAATCTGCGCATGAATATGGATGATGCTTTTGTACGACGACTGCGATTTATTATTGATTTCCCCTTTCCCAATGAAAAGCAACGATACCAGATTTGGGAAAAAATATTTCCCCCCAACTTACCCTGTAGTCATGATTTAGATTTAAATTTTCTCGCCCGTAATTTTGAACTCACAGGGGCTAATATTCGTAATATTGCTTTAGCTGCTGCATTTCTGGCCGCAGATGATAGCCAAGAAATTAAAATGTCTCATTTAATCCAAGCAGTCCGTCGTGAGTATCAAAAAATGGGTAAAATTCTCAAAGGTTTGTAAAACAGCGGTTCACCCTCCCATAGTCATATCAGTTTCAATATGTTGATCTAAACCTAACTCAGCTAGTGCAACTTGGGTTTCTTGGATTTTTTCCGGTGTCAATTCTCCCTCGACTACAAACTCTATTTTTAGTCTCAACTTCAAATTAGGATCAGCAGCAAATTTACTAATTGCTTTAGTATAAAAACTCATATATTTCCCGTTGGGGACTTCACCACTCCACTTTAATAATCTTGGTAAAACAACTGGTGCAGGGGCTACTGTTTCTGGTTCATCCGTGGGTAAATAAGTATTATTGCTTACATAGGGTACAGGAGCCTCCGCCACAGTATTGGTGAGACTGGTCGTATTAACTGGGGTATTGGTAGTAGGTTCCGGGGTTGGTGTTGATGGGTTTTCAGCCACAGCTAAAGCTGCTTGATAACCTTGGGCTGTTTCTGTGGTAATAATAAACATATCCTCGGAAATTTCCACATCCCTAGGGTTCAAGCTGGTTTGATAGTGGAAAGGGTCGTAAATACCATTGTTGGTTTTACCCACATAGGCTAAAGTCCCATTTTTAACCCCACGGGCGATCGCATCTTTGACAGCATCACTATTTAACAATCGGGGAAATAGTGGCGAAGCAAAAAAAGCATCCCGGACAGCTTTCGTACTCCATTCTGTGAAAGCTGGAGGCCAATTTTTGACTAAAAAGCGGGGGGTGATACTATCAGTCACATGGTCACTTTGACGTAACTTATTAATAATTAACTTAACTAGTTTATCCCCTTGACTAGAGTTAAACTGTCCCAAATCAGTGCACTTGATTTGGTTATTTTTATCTAAAAAAGCCACGTGCTTATAAGCATTCCACACACACTCTTTTAAATTCACCTCGCATTTTTTGAGATTCTCCTGTAACTGACGGGTTTGATTTTCATCTAATTGTGTCTCCTCCTCCCGAATATCCTCCCAAGCGAGAATCTTTCTGGCCTCTTCTCGCATTTTCCCATCACTATCCGCGATCGCCCAAATGATCCCACTCTTAAAGGTTCTATGGGATGTTCCACATTCCTTAGTCATGGATTCCACCATTTCCATGGTTTGGCTATTTTGCCGAAAATATTCTGGTGCTAATATAACTAAACGTAGAATAGGACTATTGGCGATCGCGGCGGAACTTTCGGGAAACTGCACTAACTCTATACCCAATTCCGGGGTAAACACCTTTTTAATTTCTGCTTTTACCCTCTCAGTAATTCGGGAAGCTTGAATATTAGCGCGACGGTCGGCGAGAATTTTATTTAAATTAGGTGAGAGACTAAAAGAATACCTATTTTTTTCTATTGACAGATAATAACAACTGGTCGCCAGAGTTTCCAGCACAGTTTCCACATTACCAATATCCAAAGATGGTTCTGCCACAGCTAACCGAATTTCTGGTATAGTAGACTCACTGCGTACAATCCCACCATTAGACTCAAAAAATATCGTCGTTGTTACCTTCTGGTGTAGTCGTGCTTTTTTAATTTGCTGATCAGCTTCTGCATCCAAGCGCACCCCATGGGAATCCTTCCTCCCGCAAATATCCGTAGTCACAACACCTTCTAATCTAGTTTCCCCTAATTGTCCCAACAGTGCTGTACGGAAATTTAGGTCATCCAGGGGAGCAGTACCTAAACTAATTAACGCGTCACGGTGTGCGCCTTGATATCCTTTTTGATAAGCATGAGATACCCACAAAGCTAACAGTCTTAAAATTCCCCGAGTGCGTTGGAACCGGGGTAAAACTTGCCATTTACGCTCAAATACTGACAATACACAAGGGTGAAAAGGATAGGTAGCATAAAAAGCCTCTCGCGGAGCATCTACGGGAAACCAGTTAGGTAATTGTTGACGGTGGTCTAATACCCAATCAGCATATTCATTACAAGTATTCACCGCATCCTTGGGTAAGATAACTCTACCATCCGTATTTACAACCCCAGCATCCCACTCAAACAATCTTCTTCTAATAATTTCCGAGGTTTCCCCAGCTGCTGACATCATGATAGGTTTACCCACCCTATCCAGCATTTTCTTTAATCTTTGTTGGTCGCCCTCATCGTCAGCGGTGTATTCCATTTCTGAAGCAGGAATAGAAACCACTAAGACCACATTATCTAAACTTCTGGCAGTTTCCGACAATGATTGAATAAAATTGTATAAGCTGTTATGATAACCTTTACAACGGTAAGTACTAACATAGTTAAGAATTTCATCCATTAAAATCAAACAAGGTTGATTCTTAGGCAGAAATTGTTTAATCACATCCCCCTTGGGTTCGATAAATTCCCTTTCGTGTTCTGCTAATATAGCTAGTGCAGACTCACCACCTAACTGATAGGCAATTTCTCCCCATGGTGTTTTGCGTAATGGTGTACCATCCTGTCCACCACGTCCATTAATAGAATCAAATTCAGTCCCCACAAATACAGCTACTGCTGCTGGGGGAACGGAGGGTACACCCGCTACTTGTAATATCTTTTTTACCCCCGTCCAATGTGCCGCATCAGCCCCACCCAGTCCCAGGTGATATAATAAAGTCAGGGCGTGGGTTTTACCGCCACCGAATTGGGTTGAAAGGTTGAAAACAGCAGAAGTTTGGGTTTTTTCCCCAGATAAACGCCGCACAACTTGGGCTGCAAATTCAGTTAAATATTTAGTTAAATAGGTACGGTCAAAGAATCTGGCTGGTTGTTGATAATCATCAGGTGCTGTTTTATTCCTCACCTGGTCTAAATGTACGGCAAATTCCGCCGCATCTAAAGGTTTACCTTCCCGTAGGTCTTCCCGGGGTGTCAGTCCATCGATTTTATACCAAGGTTTAATATTTGCCATAATTTTAGAAGTTGTTTTATAAGTTTTTCAGGGGGAGCAGGAGAGTAGGGAACGGGGGAAACAATCAAATCCAGTTCCCTCCTTTTACAAGGGGAGGGTGAGGGTGGGGTCAGACAATAAATATTTGATACATTAATCATAACCTTTAAAACATCCCCTCTCAATGTTCCCTGAGCGGAGTCGAAGGAATAGGCGCGATCGCAGTTTCGACTACCCTCATTGTGGTTTCGACTACGCTCATTGTGGTTTCGACTACGCTCATTGTGGTTTCGACTACGCTCAACCACCGGAATCTGTTCCCTGAGCGTAGTCGAAGGAATAGGCGCGATCGCAGTTTCGACTACCCTCATTGTGGTTTCGACTACGCTCATTGTGGTTTCGACTACGCTCATTGTGGTTTCGACTACGCTCAACCACCGGAATCTGT
>NZ_JAQMUH010000127.1:0-9334 GCF_028331025.1 Anabaenopsis arnoldii
GTAAGGAAGATGCTGTCACCCTTGCACCTAGGGGGTGGGATTCTCACCCACATGAACACACAGTTATAAGAGTCTGGTTTTACCCAGTCTTACCTTCCGTCCCTGAGCATAAATGCTCATTTAGGAAGAACGAATCGCACATACAGATATCTAATATAACCTATGGCAGAAGATAGTAGTCGAAACTTGCAACTAGATTATAAAGATAATTAAAAATACTTGGCAGTGTCATGGCGAATCCCAATGATTTTTAGTTGATTTTTTTAGTGTAATTTCAGTGGAATTTAAATAGAACCTAGAGCAATTTTTATGAGGGAGAATTATACCAGGGAGTTAATTAATCACTAATCACGGCTGCTTTGTCAATATTTGACTATTAGAGGTAAACAATGAATCTGCTGGAGCAGGGTCGCAAAATTGCGATCGCTTTCATATTAGTTTTAGTGTTAACAATAACTACCGCTTGCGGTGGCCCTACTGTCACAGAAACTGACCGCACTGCTACCCCACCTATTGGTAGTAACCAAACTTATGCACAGTTAGAAAGAGGTAATACCCCAACTGGACAAAGTTTTGGTGACTGGGTTGTACAAACATCTCAGGGATTAATTCAGGATGCTTATGTCAGAGATAATAATCAGCTTGGTGTAGTTATTTCCCCTCAAGTCAAACCCCAGGAAGTGCAACCTTTAGCAAAATCTTTAGTTCAAGGTTTTCGGAAAAACTTCCCCGATCAAAACTTAACTGTTTTTGTCTATGGCCCAGATAAACGCTTAATTTTGACCACACAGTATAACAGGGCGACCAATCAAATTCAGTATAGCTAATTGAATCATTAAATCAGGAGTAAGTCAGGTGACAAGTAGCGAAGATTACAGAAAACAAATTCTCAAAGATTTGTCTGAAGGAAATGTAGAATCTCTTGATGATGTTTCCTATGATAACTTTGATGATTTTGCCCAGCGGACTACACCTAACCAACGTCGTCAGCTGTTTGGTAAGTCTATCAATACCCAAACAATCCCTTCTAGCCAAATGGAGCCAGAATTACAACAGGCGATCGCCCAAATCAAACCCAATGAGCGGGATGATGTCGCTAGAGAGTTTTTTAAAGAATTTAAATCCAGAGGTTTAGACGACAAACGGTTAGAACAACAGTTAAATCTTTCCACTCGTAACCCCAACCGCATGACTGCTGATGATGTGAGTAAAATTGCATCCTTCGCCTATCACAACCACCCTGATATTTTCCGCGACGTGTTAGCCGAACAACCGGCTATTATGAAGTTTCTTAGTAATCCCATTGTCGCCGGACTCATTGGTATTGCTGCGGCTAAGTGGTTGGGTGGTCGCAAATAATATAGCATTTACCATGCTCGTGAGGTACAATTTTTTTTAGTTTGAGGGAACACCGGAACAGGGAACACCGGAACAGGGAACAGGGAATAGGGAATAGGGAATTGGTGTGTACTTCATGAGCCTGAAAAAGGCAATAAAATCTCCCAAATTCAATTCGGGAGATGTAATTCACATCAGGTAAACTTAAACCTTTGCCAATTGTGGCTCAGGACGCTTACTGTTACGAATAGATGACACAGCTTCGGCGTAATCACTGGCTTTAAATACAGCTGAACCAGCCACAATAGCATTGGCTCCCGCTTCCAAAACTTGCCAAGTATTATTAGCCTTCAGTCCCCCATCTACCTCAATCCAGGGGTCAAGACCACGTTCATCACAAATTTGGCGCAATTTGCGAATTTTAGGTAATACAGTGGGGATAAAGCTTTGACCACCAAAGCCGGGGTTAACGCTCATGATTAGTACCAAATCACACAGGTCTAGAACATTTTCAATTAGCTCTAGAGGCGTTCCTGGGTTCAGTACAACTCCTGCTTGCTTCCCTAGTTCTCTGATTTGTCCCAAAGTCCGGTGCAGATGGGGCGAAGCATTATGCTCACAATGTACAGAAATAATATCAGCCCCTGCTTTGGCAAAATCTTCCACATATTTCTCCGGTTCCACAATCATCAAGTGGACATCCAGGGGTTTGGTTGTTACCGGGCGAATCGCCTCCACAACCAGAGGACCTATGGTAATGTTAGGTACAAAGCGACCGTCCATGACATCAACATGAATCCAATCGGCGCCAGCAGCATCTACAGCCCTAATTTCGTCGCCCAGACGACTAAAATCGGCTGATAAGATGGATGGAGATATCACAATGGGCTTTTGAGATGGTTTTTGGGTCATGGTTCGTGGGTTTTAAAGCGTTCTCTTCTGTAAGCATTTTAACAAAATTTGACCAAACGCTTATAGATTAATTTCGTTCCACGCTGTGAATTCTGGACTATAAATAATATATTCGACAATTACTAAACAGGGACGCTCAGAAAGGTTTATTGGGTTCAATAGTCACAAAGAGTTAATCAGCATTAAGTTAATCAGTATTAAACAATGGGCAGAAAACTAAGGTGGATGATTTGGGGACTGAGTGCTTCTTTTGTGAGTGCGCCTGTACTGGCTTCAGCTTTACAAAGCACTTTAAGCTCTCATGGCATTGATGCCCTGAAATTACATAAACCTCCTTATAATCTACTTGGGCGCAAAATTGCTATTGGTCAGGTTGAAATTGGACGTCCTGGTATATTTGGCTGGGATAAAGCCGTGTCTGAAAATTCTGCCATATCATTAGCAGGAGTATTTTTACGCGATTCCCCAGCGAAGTCTAACACTGGTGTTGACTCCCACGCCTACAATGTTGCGGGGGTAATGGTTAGTCAAGACAAAGCTCTACCAGGAGTAGCGCCACAGGCGCAATTATATTCTTCTGGGGTGGGTTCCACTAGAAATATGGGACAGCCAGAACAGTGCTTAACAGCACAACACATCGCCCAGCAAAATGGCCAGGATGTCCGCGCTATTAATTTTAGTTTTGGTGAACCTCTAGCCCGTGATCCCCGTCCTGATGCTGTTTTAGATGGTAACGCCTTACTAACTTTATGTCTTGACTGGTCTAGTCGTGTTCATAATGTTTTGTATGCCATCGCCGGTAATCAAGGCAGAGGAGGAATTTCTATTCCTACAGATAACTTTAATGGGATTAACGTTGCCTTTTCATCTGCCAGGGGGGGTATTTTTAATAAGGTTGATGTTTCCAATCTGGTAGCTGGTAACCAGGGATCTAGCAATCGGTTAGCTGGTAAGGAGTTTAATATTGATGGTCGTGCTTCTATCGGTTTGGTAGCTCCGGGAAGCAATATTCCCATCTTGAATCCAGATGGTAGGTTAAATAAGGTTACAGGTACAAGTTTTGCGGCTCCCCAGGTAACAGCTAGTGTAGCTTTGTTGCAGGAATTGGGTGACCGACAAATACGCGCAAAAAAATCTAATTGGACTATTGATGCTCGCCGTCACGAGGTTATGAAGGCTGTATTATTAAATTCAGCCGATAAAATTCAAGACCAGGGTAATGGCTTACATCTGGGTATGACTCGGACTCTGATTGATAAACAAAATCAAAATTGGCTGGATTCCGACGCTTATGATGATCCTCAAATTCCTTTAGATCCTCAAATGGGAACCGGTCATTTAAATACTTTTCGCGCTTATCAGCAATTTAGCGCCGGTCAATGGCCACCATCAAGTACAGTACCTGCTGTTGGTTGGGATTATGGCTCTGTGGATGGGGGAGATACTGTTGATTACCCACTGGGAAGACCTTTAAGACAAAGCAGCTTTGTGAGTATTACTCTGAGTTGGAATCGCTTGGTGGAACTCAATGATACTAATAAAAACAATAAATATGATGTGGGTGAAAGTTTCAGCGATCGCGGTTTGAATAACCTTGACCTCTATTTAATCCCAGAGGATAGTCAAAATACAGATCCTGGGGTTATTTGCGCCTCAGTCAGTGAAATTGACAGTGTAGAGCATATTTTTTGCCCAGTTCCCACTACTGGTAATTATAAAATCCGTGTCCACTTTCGTGAACGGTTCCATCAAGCCACCCAACCCTATGGTTTAGCTTGGTGGACTGTTCCCACATCTCACCCCCGGAAATAGGGAAACTGGTAATTTTCTGCGATAGCTTCCCTATCGCCTCTTTCAATCAGCAAAGTCAATGTGACTATCTGCTACTCAAGAGCTAAGTGTAACTTCATAGCATCATTGACCAAATCCATCGACTCTCTATCCAAACATTTTACCACATCTCCTGAAATCCGCTGTTTAGAAATTGTCCGAATTTGTTGCACTTGCACCTTAAAAGATTCAGATAGACCGCAATCTATTTGACCTAATAAAACCTCAAAAAGATGTAAACGATTGGTATTAGATTTAATCGGTAAAATCGTTACCGTGGTAGAAGCATTATTATTAATATCATTGCTAACAACGAGTACAAGACTGCGTTTATCCACATCTGACCCCTGTGTGGGACTAAGATTTGCAAAGTATATTTCACCACGTTTCATCACTAAGTCCATCTCCTACGGTTAAATCCCATTCTAGATCCACTTCCTCCCCTGCTGCTCGGTAACCTCGGTCTAATTCTTGAGAACGCAATAGCTTTATAGCTAATTGAATTACGTGTGAACGAGATTTACAGTATTTAGTTAATTTGTAATTTTCCACAAACTCCACTAAATAAGATGGTAAATAAACGGAAATTGTTTTAGTTTGCATTGTACTTGATTCTTTTACGTCAATTATATACCGATTCCCCATCACCCCTCCCCTTGCTCCCCTAAATCTATCTAAAGATAGATGTAAAGGTTTTTAAAGTAAACATTATTGCCACAGTGCAAAAATGTTAGTATGATACAAAAGTTGAAATTACTGGATAAAATCCCAAAATATCTAAAAATTGCTCACTTTCATCGTCAAAAACTTACGTATAAAATACAACAAAATATAATTTACTTATATCCAAGGAATAGATCCTCACCTATATCATTTAGGCTTGATGACGGTAAATGATATGAGCGGTATGGAGTAAAGATTTATTAAATAAGTAACTACCTCAATAGTAACAGTTACTGTTATAACACATTGCTCTTAGTATTTATTATGCCCAAACAGCAACAAAGCGGGAAATCAAAAGAAGCTAAAACTTACGCTCACTCTCATGAGCATCCTTTAAGGCCAGATATTGGTACTGAGTCTCACTTTCAGAAAAAAAAGCCACCAGTAACCTATCGCTATGATTCCTCTTTGTCACCTTCCTTGGAATGGGATGATAACCCCACTAGAGAACAAGCAGAAGCAGAAATAAATACTATTAGTAATTACTTAACTGAACTTTCAGTACAGTTAGAGAAGTTAAATCATATTGAATCTAGTTTAGATCCTGAAGGTAAAAAAACAGTCAAGGAAATCAAAGAACAGCTGACACAACAACTATATAAAGCTCAAGAGTCATTGGATAAACTCAAATCCATGAGTCAACCTTTCCTCAACTGGACTGGTAAAGCTGAACGGTTATCTTTTGATGTACCAACATTACCTTTATTTATCCATGAACGTATATCAACCAGAGCAATTATTGAAACCCTGAGAACTCATAAAATAGGTACTAACAATTTACCTTTATTTGATTTATTCAGTGACCCCCAATGGTCTATTACTGACCAAATCCTCAAAGCCTATGAATATCAGGGGGACTGGGTAAACCGGATGATTTTAGGTGACTCCCTAATAGTAATGAACTCACTATTACAGTATGAGGGTTTGGGGGGTCAAGTACAGATGATTTATATGGACCCGCCCTATGGTATCAAGTTTGGGAGCAATTTTCAGCCTTTTGTCAGAAAGCGGGATGTTAAACATAATGATGATGATGACTTCACCCGTGAACCGGAAATGGTTCAAGCTTATCGCGATACCTGGGAATTAGGGTTACATAGTTACTTGACTTATTTAAGAGATAGGTTGTTATTGGCTAGGGAGTTGTTGACTGATAGCGGTAGTATTTTTGTCCAGATTAGTGATGAGAATGTCCATCATGTCAGGGAATTGATGGATGAGGTTTTTGGAAGAGAGAATTTTGTTAGTTTGATTACTTTTAAAACAGGTAGTGGATTTACAAGCAAATACTTAAAGACAACTTGTGATTATTTGCTTTGGTATAGCAAAGATTCAAATAATACTAAATTCAAAAGAATTTTTTTTAACAAACCTTCAGGTTCAGATACTTATTTTGATAAATGTGAATTACCTGATGGCTCTGTTATTGATATTAAAAAAAATATGATAATCCCCGACAAAGCAAAATTGCTAACTTATAGACCTTTAGTTTCTGGTGCTTTTTCTCAATCAACAACATTTGATTATGAATTTAATGGAAAAAATTATCATCCGGGAAAAAATAGATGCTGGAAAACAACACAAAAAGGACTTGATAATTTAGCAAGAGAAAAGAGAATTTATGCATCTGAAAATACTTTAAAATTTGTTGTTTATCATAGCGATTTTCCTTTAGAAGAAATATCTCACGTATGGGATGATACAATGGAACTAATAGGAAAAAACTATGTAGTTCAAACAACAACAAAGACTATCCAACGCTGTCTCCTCATGACCACCGACCCCGGTGACCTTGTACTAGATCCCACCTGCGGAAGCGGTACTACTGCTTACGTCGCTGAACAATGGGGAAGACGGTGGATCACCTGCGATGTGAGTCGTGTACCCCTAGCTTTAGCTCGTCAACGTCTCCTAACTGCAACCTTCCCCTGGTATCAACTCCAAGATGGTAATTCACCCGCAGGGGGGTTTATCTACAAACGCAAACGGAACAGTAAAGGCGAAGAAATTGGGGGAATTGTCCCACATATCACCCTCAAGAGTATTGCTAATAATGAACCACCTCAAGAAGAAATTTTAGTTGACCGTCCCGAAGAAGATAAAAACACCGTGCGGGTCTCCAGTCCCTTTACCATTGAGGGAACTATCCCCCCACCAGCGGATATGGAAGATCAGGGAGTACCAGCAACAGAAGCAGGGGAAACTAATACTACAGCTTCTTTTACTGACCGGATGTTAGAGGTGTTGCGTAGGTCTCCAAAACTGCATTTACCAGATAATAAAACTGTTACCTTTACCAGTGTTAGACAACCAGCTAGAAGTCAAAATCTCTCTGCTGAAGCAATGGTAGATGATAAACCAGTAGCTTTTTTGTTTGGACCGGAAAACGGCGCAATTTCAGAAAGAGCGGTATTTGAATCAGCAAAAGAAGCCCAACTCAAGAATTACATTCATTTTTATGTAATTGGGTTTGCTATCACTCCCAACGCTCGTCAATTAGTAGAAAATTGTCAAGCAGCAATAGGTATACCCGCAACCTATATTCAAGCTACACCAGATTTACTGATGGGTGACCTACTCAAAAATATGAGAAGTTCCCAAATATTTAGCGTCTGCGGTTTACCAGAAATTGAAATTACACAAAATCAGGAGGGTAAATACCAAGTGGAATTATTAGGGTTAGATGTCTTTGACCCAGTAACAATGGACGTTGACCACCGACAAGGTAAGAATATACCAGCGTGGTTTTTAGATACAAATTACAATGGTTTATGTTTCTATGTCCGTCAAGCATTTTTCCCCCGGACAAGTGCGTGGGATAGCATCAAGAAAGGCTTAAAAGGTAGTTATGAAGATTCTGTTTGGGAACACCTAGCAGGAACTACCAGCGCACCTTTTGCAGATGGGGAACATAAACAAATTGCGGTAAAAGTGATTGATGACCGTGGTAATGAGTTATTGGTGGTTAGAGAGTTAAAATAATTGGAATAACAGCAAGAATCATGAAAATTTTTATTTACCTTTGTGGCACTTTATCTAGTTTGCTTTTGTTTACATCGGGATTGCAAATGGGGTCAATTGCAAGTGTATCTTCATCAAAACCTTTTGGTGGTCAAACTATCGATGAAGTTTTTTATAATCGCATAGGAAATGCCGCAATTGGATTGAGTTTTTTTACAGGACCATCTTTATTTGGATTGGCTAGTCTAATAGGAAAAAATAAAGATGAATAAATTAAATTAAAACAATTAAAACCTTTCGCTGTTTGTTGTGTTCCCTTTTTTCCTTTTCATAAGAGGTTGTTTGATAAGTTTTCATCCGTAATTTTCATCACATCTTTACACCATTTAATTCATTAAATCCAGTCCCCTCCCCTTACAAGGGGAGGGTTAGGGTGGGGTGAAACAATATTTGATACACTAATCATAACTTACTAAACATCCTCTAAAACTAAAAAAACTAACACGATCCTTGGGATGTTAAATTCATGTCCTCTGAAGTCAATGAACCAATTCTCAATTCTCCCTTTGATGAACCATTACGCTACTGGTTTATCAGAGAAGGTGAAGAACCCCAGTTAAAACAAGGCCGTCGCTCTGCTATTGTTTACCCTCCCCGTGAAGGTGATATAGATTGGAATTTAGGAAAAGTTCTTAAGCCTTCCCCTGCTGATGAATTTGCTCCTGGTTTTGAAATGGTCTTAGTTAATCAAATTAGGACAAGGGTTAAAAATTGGAGACAGCAACGCTACCCAGGAGTTACCCGCACCACCTTAGAACTATTAGAGTATTGGAACAGAGACGGAAGGGAAAAAAGGTTATTCTTCGCCCAAAAGGAAGCGGTAGAAACTCTCATTTTTTTGAGAGAAGCAAGGGCTGATTTTCTTCAAGGTATTTATATACCCTTAGATGAACCCATTGACACCGCACTCAAAGCCTTTACCCGTTATGCTTGTAAAATGGCCACTGGTTCAGGTAAAACTACCGTCATGGGAATGTTAGCAGCTTGGTCAATTCTCAATAAAGTTAATTATCGCTCTGATTCCCGCTTTTCAGATATTATCTTGATAGTTTGTCCTAACGTCACCATCAAGGCCAGACTTCAGGAATTAAACCCCAACAACGCAGAAGCTAGCCTATATCGCACCCGTGACCTTGTACCATCTAACCTGATGGATAAACTCAGACAAGGTAAGGTTTTAGTCACTAATTGGCATATCTTTGAAAAGCGATCGCCTAGTACATCTGGAGATGATGCAGCAAAAGTGGTTAAAGTAGGTGTACCCACAATTACTACAGAGACTATTAAAATTGCCACAAAAAACGAAACAGCTAGGGGCGCAAGATACCTAACTTTAGAAAGTTTACAACAACAAATTGCTATTGGTCAACTATAGGACTTACGCAACTGGCACAGGCGATCGCTACGCAGAGCTTGCATCTGTGTGTAGCAATCGCTAAATGAAAGCACATTGGTATTATATAAGTGATGTCAATGGCACGGGGGGATGCCTAGTGCAGTTGATAGTAGA